>NZ_JBEXGT010000014.1:0-23858 GCF_040607475.1 Sphaerisporangium sp. NPDC005288
AAGCTGGAGGTGCTGGACAAGCACGGGCTGAAGGTGTGGACGATCTCCAGTCACCTGGTCGGTCAGGCGGTGTGCGACAGTCCGATCGACGCGCGGCACCAGGGCATCCTGCCGGCGCGGATCTGGGGCGACGGTGAGCCCGAGGGGGTGCGCGCGCGGGCGGCCGAGGAGATCAAGGACACCGCCCGGGCCGCGGCCAAGCTCGGGGTGAACACCGTGGTCGGGTTCACCGGGTCGTCGATCTGGCACACGGTGGCGATGTTCCCGCCGGTGCCGCCGTCGATGCTGGAGGCGGGGTACCAGGACTTCGCCGACCGGTGGAACCCGATTTTGGACGTGTTCGACGAGGTGGGGGTGCGGTTCGCTCACGAGGTGCACCCGTCGGAGATCGCCTACGACTACCACACCACGGTGGCCGCGCTGGAGGCGATCGGGCACCGGCCGGCGTTCGGGCTGAACTGGGACCCTTCGCACATGGTGTGGCAGCAGATCGACCCGGTGAACTTCATCCTGGACTTCGCCGACCGGATCTACCACGTGGACTGCAAGGACGCCAAGGTGCGGATCGGTGACGGTCGCCGCGGCCGGTTGTCGTCGCATCTGGCGTGGGCGGATCTGCGCCGGGGCTGGGACTTCGTGTCCACCGGCCGGGGGGATGTGCCCTGGGAGGACTGTTTCCGGGCGCTGAACTCCATCGGCTACGACGGGCCGATCTCGGTGGAATGGGAGGACGCGGGTATGGACCGCCTGGCCGGCGCCCCCGAGGCGCTGGCCTACGTCAAGGCCCTCAACGCCATCACCCCGCCCACCGCCGCCTTCGACGCCGCCTTCTCCACCGAATAACCCCTCGCCGGGCGGCGGCCGCGCCATGACCGCCGCCCGCGCGAGCCCACCCCCCGTGCGCGCCGCCGTGCGCACCCTGCCGGTTGCGAGCCGACCGTGAGAGGAGACTGATGAGTACCGGAGTATGGCTGATCGGAGCACGAGGATCGGTCGCGGTCACCAGCATGATCGGTGCCCTGGCGGTGCGGGCGGGCCTGGCCGCACCGACCGGGTGTGTCCTTGAGTCGCCCGCGCTGCGGAGCGACGCCCTTCCGCGTCTCGGTGACCTGGTCTTCGGCGGCCACGACGTCTCCTCGGTCCCCCTGGACAAGAAGGCCGCCGCGCTGGCCGAGGCGGGAATCCTCCCGGCACGGCTCGCCGAGGCCGTGCGGGACGCGCTGTTCGAGATCGAACAGCAGGTGCGGCCGCTGCCCGTCGGCGCCACCCAGGCCGAGGTCGCGCGGGAGATCGGCGCCGACCTCGACACCTTCCGCCGGCGCCACCGGCTGGACCGGGTCGTCGTGATCAACGTGTCGACCACCGAACCCGCGCCGCCGTCCCACCCCGCCCACGCCGACCTCGACGCGTTGCGGGCCGCGCTGGACGGCCCCGACCCCGTCCTGCCGCCCAGCTCCCTGGCCGCCTACGCCGCACTGCTCGCCGGCTGTCCGTACGTCGACTTCACCCCCTCCACCGGCGCCCGCCTGCCCGCCCTCGACGCGCTGGCCCGCGCGCAGGGGCTGCCCTACGGGGGACACGACGGCAAGACCGGCGAGACGCTGGTCAAGTCCGTGCTCGCCCCGATGTTCGTCCAGCGCAACCTGAGGGTGCGCACCTGGTCGGGGATCAACCTGCTCGGCGGCGGCGACGGCGCGAACCTGGCCGAGCCGGCCGCCAACGCGGCCAAGTCCGCCAGCAAGCAGCGCGTGCTGGCCGAGACCCTCGGCTACCAGCCGCAGGGCGACACCCGCATCGACTTCGTGGAAGACCTCGACGACTTCAAGACCGCCTGGGACCTGATCACCTTCGAGGGATTCCTGGGCACGCGCATGCGCATGGAGTTCAGCTGGCACGGCTGCGACTCCGCCCTCGCCGCGCCGCTGATCCTCGACCTGGCGCGGCTGACCTCGGCCGCCCACCAGGCCGGGCGCGTGGGACCGCTCACCGAACTGGCCTTCTTCTTCAAGGATCCCCTCGGACAGGTCCCGCACGCCCTGTCCGACCAGTGGCAGGTGCTGCGCGACGCCGTCGCCTCCTACGGCGCGCCGGGCACGCCGCGATGACGACCCTGCGCGACCTGCTGGAGCTGGTCCGCGCCCCGGCCGCGCTGTCGGTCCCCGGCGACGTGGTCGCCGGGGCCGCCGCCGCCGGAGTGCTCGGCCGGCGTACCGCCGGCCTGGCCTGCTCCTCGGTCTGCCTGTACTGGGCCGGGATGGCCGCCAACGACTGGGCCGACCGGCACCTCGACGCCAGGGAACGCCCCGAGCGCCCCATCCCCTCGGGGCGGGTGACGGCGAACGCGGCCCTCGGCACGGCGGTGGGTCTCACCCTCGCGGGCGTCGCCGTGGCCGGGCTCGCGGGCGGCCGGCGTGCCCTGGCGGTCGCCGCGCCGCTGGCCGCCGCCATCTGGGCCTACGACGTGCTGGCCAAGGGCACGGCCGCCGGTCCGCCGGTCATGGCCCTGTGCCGCGGCCTGGACGTGCTGCTGGGCGCCAGCCCCGGGTCCCGCGTCGCCGCCGCGCTGCCGTCCGCCGCCACGATCGCCGCCCACACCTACCTGCTCACCGCGCTCTCCCACGGAGAGGTGTCGGGCACCAGTCCGAGCGTCCCCGCGGCGACCCTGGCGGGCACCGTCGCGCTCACCGCCGCCACCGTCCGCGGCAGCGCGAACGGGACGCAGCCCGCCCTCGCCGGCTGGTACGCCGCCCAGTTCGGCCTTCCCCAGGCGCAGGCCGTCGCCGACCCCTCGCCCGGACACGTCCGTGAGGCGGTCAGCGCGGGCATCGTCAGCCTCCCCGCCCTCCAGGGAGCCCTCACCGCGCGCGGCGGCGCCCCGCGCCTCGCCCTGCTGCTCGCGGCGGCGGCCCCGCTGGCCCGGCGCCTGGTCAAGAAGATCGCCGCGACATGAGGCTCGGCTACGGCACCAACGGCTTCGCCAACCACCGGCTCGCGGACGCCCTGGAGGTCATCGCCGGCCTCGGCTACCAGGGAGTGGCGCTGACGCTCGACCACTGTCACCTCGACCCGTACGCCGACGGGCTGGGACGGCGGGTGGCGGAGGTCGCCGACCGGCTGCGCGCCCTCGATCTGGCGGTGGTCGTCGAGACCGGTGCGCGCTACCTGCTCGACCCGCGGCGCAAGCACGCCCCGACGCTGCTCGACGACGACCGCGACACGCGGGTGGACTTCCTGCGCCGCGCCGTCGCGATCGGGGCCGACCTCGGGGCCGAGGCGGTGTCGTTCTGGTCCGGCATCCGCCCGGCCCATGTCGACCAGGCCGTCGCCTGGGACCGGCTGGCCGAGGGGTGCGAGCGGGTCGCCGAGACCGCCCGGGAGGCCGGGGTGACGCTCGGCTTCGAACCCGAGCCGGGGATGCTCGTGGAGACGATCGCCGGCTGGCGCCGCCTGCACCAGGCCCTGGGCACGCCGGACGGCTTCGGCATCACGCTGGACATCGGGCACTGCCGCTGCAACGAGCCCGATCCGGTGCCCGACTGCGTCGCCGGCGTCGCCGGGCACCTGGTCAACGTCCAGATCGACGACATGCGGCTCGGCGTGCACGAGCACCTGGAGTTCGGCGAAGGGGAGATCGACTTCCCGCCGGTGCTGCGCGCGCTCGACGACGCCGGCTACCGCGGCCTGGTCGCGGTCGAGCTGCCCCGCCATTCCCACGCCGCGCCCGCCGTCGCCGCGCGTTCGATCGACTTCCTGCGCGCCGCCCAGAAGGCGTCGCACGGGACGGAAGCAAGCCCGTCATGACGCCGCGACAGGCGCCGCGCGGGCCGGAAGGAGGCCCGTCATGACGCTGAGGCAGGCGTCGCGCGGGCCGGAAGGGAGCCCCTCATGACGCTGGGACCGGCATCGCGCGAGGCGGCGGAGGGTCCATCGTGACGCTGGAGGAGCGGCTGAGCGCCGCGCTGCGCGACGGATCGCCGGGAGAGTGGCTGGAGGACGCCCTGGCCGCCGCGGCCGAGCGGCCCGAGTCGATCGGCCGGTCCTTCGCCGCGGCCGGACGGCGCGTCGGCAGGCAGGCCCTGTCCGGGGCGCCCGGCTGGACGGCGGACGAGGCCGCGCGGGCGCTGCTGCTGTCCGCGCTGCCGCCCGACCGGCAGGCGGACCAGGCCGGCGAGCTCTACCGCCACGGCGACGCCGACGAGAAACGGGCCGTGCTCAAGGCGTTGCCGATGCTCGCCGCCGACACGGCGGCGGTGCCGCTGCTGCACGACGCGATCCGCACGAACGACACGCGCCTGGTCGCGGCCGCCCTCGGCCCGTACGCCCGCCACCTCGACCAGACGGCATGGCGGCAGGCGGTGCTCAAATGCGTCTTCATGGGCGTGCCGCTGACCGCCGTCGACCGGTTGGACGAGCGGGCCGACCACGAGCTGGCGGCCATGCTGGCCGCCTTCGCCGACGAGCGCGCGGCGGCAGGACGTCCCATGCCCGCCGACGCCGCCGCCCTCCTCGACCGCCTGACCCCCAAGGAGGCCTGATGCGCATCTTCGACCCGCACATCCACATGACGTCGCGCACCACCGACGACTACGCGCGGATGGCCGCCGCCGGAGTACGGGCCATCGTGGAGCCCGCCTTCTGGCTCGGGCAGCCCCGTACCAACCCCGGCTCGTTCGCCGACTACTTCGACTCGCTGCTCGGCTGGGAGCCGTACCGGGCCGCCCAGTTCGGCGTCGTCCACCACGCGACCATCGCGCTGAACCCCAAGGAGGCCGGCGACCCGCGCTGCCGGCCCGTGCTGGACCTGCTCCCGCGCTACCTGGACAAGGACCGGGTCGTCGCGGTCGGCGAGATCGGCTACGACTCGATGACGCCCGAGGAGGACGACGCCTTCGAACGGCAGCTCGCCCTGGCCGTCGAGTACGACCTGCCCGCGCTCGTGCACACCCCCCACCGCGACAAGGCCCGCGGCACCCAGCGGACCATCGAGGTCGTCGCCGCCTCCGGGATCGCGCCCGGGCGGGTCGTCGTGGACCATCTCAACGAGGTCACCGTCGACATCGTGCACGAGTCCGGATGCTGGATGGGCTTCTCCATCTACCCCGAGACCAAGATGTCGCCCGAGCGCATGGTGGAGATCCTGCGCAAGCACGGGCCGGACCGGATGCTGGTCAACTCCGCCGCCGACTGGGGCGTCTCGGACCCGCTGCTGACGCTGGAGACCGGCAGGGCGATGCTGGCCGCCGGGTTCACCGACGACGACGTCGACCGCGTGCTGTGGCGCAACCCCGTGGAGTTCTACGGCCAGTCCGGACGCCTGGACCTCACCGGCGCCGAAGACGAGTCCGGCTCCGTCGCCGGTTCCGTCGCCGGCTTCGACGAGCCCACCTTCGCCGGCAGCTCCATCAAACGCGGAGGCAGCTGATGCGGCTGCTCCACCCCTCGGGGACACCGCTGCACGTCGGTTACTGCACCAACGTCCACCCGGCCGAGGACCTCGACGGCATCATCGCCCAGTTCGACGCCTACGCCGTCCCGATCCGCGACCGCCTCGGCACCGACGTGCTCGGGCTCGGGCTCTGGCTGGCCGCGCCCGTCGCCGCCGCCCTCGCCGCCGACCCGGCGCTACGCGCCAGGCTCCGCGGGGAGCTGACCGCGCGGGGCCTTGAGGTGGTGACCCTCAACGGCTTCCCCTACCGCTCCTTCCAGGATCCGGTGGTCAAGCACGCGGTCTACCACCCCGACTGGACGACGCGGGAACGGCTGACCTACACCCTGGACCTGGCGCGCGTCCTGGCGGACCTGCTGCCCGACGATGCCGCCCGGGGCTCGGTGTCCACTCTGCCGCTCGCCTGGCGCGACCCCTGGGACGCCGCGATGGCCGGCCAGGCCGCACGCCGGCTCGACGAGCTCGCCGCCGGCCTGGCCGACGTCGAGTCCGCCACCGGACGGGTCGTGCGCGTCGCGTTCGAACCCGAACCGGGCTGCGTCGTGGAGACCACCGAGCAGGCCATCGCCCACCTGGCGGACGCCGACCACGACCGGCTCGGCGTCTGCGTCGACCTCGCCCACCTCGCCTGCGCCTGGGAGAAGCCCGCCGACGCGCTGCGCGCGCTGCGCGACGCCGGCCTGCCCGTCGTCAAGGTCCAGCTCTCCGCCGCCCTGGAGACCGCCGAACCGGAGGCGCTGCGCGAGTACGTCGAGCCGCGCTTCCTGCACCAGACGCGCACCCCCGCGGGCGAGGCCGCCGACGACCTCGACGAGGCCCTCGACCGGCGGCTGCCCGGGCCGTGGCGGGTCCACTACCACGTGCCGCTGCACGTCTCCCCGTCCGCGCCGCTCGCGGCGACCACGCCGCTGCTGCGCGAGGCGCTCGCCGAACTCGCCGGCGGTCCGGAGCCGCTGTGCGACCACTTCGACGTGGAGACCTACACCTGGGGCGTCCTGCCCGCCGCGTTGCGCCCGCAGACGCCCGGGCAGCTCGCCGAGGGCATCGCCGACGAGCTGGACTTCGTCCGCGCCGAACTTCGCCACCTGGGAGTGGAAGCATGACATCGTTGCTGGTCCTGGACGTCGTAGGCCTGACCCCGAGGCTGCTGGCCCACATGCCGCGGCTGCGCGCCGTCGCCGACGGCGGCTTCCAGGCCGAACTGGGCACCGTCCTGCCCGCCGTCACCTGCTCGGTCCAGTCGACCTTCCTCACCGGCGCGCCGCCCGCCGAGCACGGCATCGTCGGCAACGGCTGGTACTTCCGCGACCTCGGGGAAGTCCTGCTGTGGCGCCAGCACAACGCGCTCGTCGGCGGGGACAAACTGTGGCACGCCGCCCGGCGGGTGCGGCCCGGGTTCACGGTGGCCAACGTGTGCTGGTGGTACGCCATGGGCGCCGACGTCGACTGGACCGTCACGCCCCGGCCGATCTACCACGCCGACGGGCGCAAGGACCCCGACTGCTACACCTATCCGCCCGAGCTGCACGACGAGCTCACCTCGGCGCTCGGCGACTTCCCCCTGTTCACCTACTGGGGCCCGGGAGCGGGCATCGCCTCCTCCACCTGGATCTGCCGCGCCACCGAGCGCGTCATGGCCGCGCACAACCCGGACCTGACCCTGGCGTACCTGCCCCACCTCGACTACGACCTGCAACGGTACGGCCCGTCCGACCCGCGCTCCGCCGCTGCCGCCGCCGAGCTCGACGGCGTGCTCGCCCCCCTGCTGGACGCCGCGGCGGCACGGGGGACCACCGTCGTGGCGCTGTCGGAGTACGGGATCACCGACGTCTCCCGCCCGGTGGACATCAACCGGACGCTGCGCGCCGAAGGGTTCCTCCGCGTCCACACCCAGGCCGGCATGGAGTACCTGGACCCGTGGACCTCGCGGGCGTTCGCCGTCGCCGACCACCAGGTGGCGCACGTCTACGTGGCCGACCCGGCCGACGTCCCGGCCGTCGCCAAGCTCTGCGCGTCCCTCCCCGGCGTCGCCGAGGTGCTCGACGAGGAGGGCAAGCGGGCCCACGGGCTCGACCACTCCCGGTCGGGCGAACTGGTGCTGCTCGCCGAGCCGGACGCCTGGTTCACCTACTACTACTGGCTCGACGACGCACGCGCCCCGGACTTCGCCCGGCTGGTCGAGATCCACCGCAAACCCGGCTACGACCCCGCCGAGCTGTTCTTCGACCCCCAGGACGTGCTCGGCGCCAAGCGCCGGGCGGGGGTGGCGTTGCTGCGCAAGAAGGTCGGCATGCGCTACATGATGAACGTCGTCGGGCTCGACGCGGGCGCCCGCGCGGTGCGCGGCTCCCACGGGCTGCTGCCCAGGGACGCAGCCGACGCCCCGGTGCTCCTGTGCTCCGACCCCTCGGTCACCGCCGAGCGCTTCGAGGCCACCGACGTCAAGGACCTGCTCCTCCGTCTTGCCCTGAGCTGACCACCAGGCAGGCCTGCACGCGGAAGGGCCGCGCCGGTGCGGCGCGGCCCTTCACTGGCACCTTCACGGCACCTCGCGGTGCCGGGGAAGGCGATGGCCTACCAGTCGCGCATGCTTACAGGGTGGCTCCCGGCCCGAAGGGGAACCGGCCGTAGTACTCGCCGACCTGGTCGCGGTAGGCGGGCTCCTTGTAGCTCGCCTCGTCGAACTCCGGCGAGTCCTTGATCTCGTCCTTGGTGCGGCTGACGAAGACCTTCTTCTCCTGCGGGTCGATGTTGATGACCGTGCTCGCGGGGAGCATGACCTTCTTGCCGAAGATCCACGGTCCGGTGTCGACGATCAGGTAGCTCTCGCCGACCTCGTAGGTGGCGTCGTCCACGGAACCGATCTTGCCGTCCGTGGCCTCCACGTGATATCCGACCACGTCGAAGCTCTGATGGGCTCCGGTGACGGTCGGGCCGTAACTCCAAAGATCCTGTGCCATCTTCGTTCTCCCTTCGATTGTGCCGTCGGGACTCTTCGCCCTACCCGTCACTCGCCGGTGAAACATCGATGCGCGGACAGGACCGCCTCACCCGTAGGTAAGGCCGGCCTCGGCGGCCCCCGCGGCCGACGTCACGGGCACCCTCGCGTTTCCGCTAACCTGGACATGGTCACGCGCCGCTAGCTCAGTTGGTTAGAGCAGCTGACTCTTAATCAGCGGGTCCGGGGTTCGAGTCCCTGGCGGCGCACCACGGTCAACGCCGATGACCTGGGCATCCTCCACTTGAGGGAGGGTGCCCACAGTCATTTCCCGGCCTGTGCGGGTCGTCGTGGGCGCGCCGGCCGTCGTCTCGCACGAACATCAGCCCTCGAACGTCACGGTGGCGTACTGGTAGCGGGTCTTCCCGTTCTCGTCACCGCTGTGCGTGCGACCGGTCATCACCTGGTTGTAGCCCGCCTCCGTGATGTGGTTGCTCTCCTTGTACTCGCCGGTCCACGCCGGGGAGGTCAGCCGCACCTGCCGTCCCTGCCAGTAGAGGGCGGCGGTGCGGTAGCTCGTCTTGCCGTTCTCGTCGCCGGTGTGCCACCGCCCGACGAGCGCCTGGTCCGGCGGGGCGATGTAGCTGGACCTGCTCTCCGTCTGGCCGGGGGTCCAGTCCCCGAGATGCACCTGGACCTGCTCGTCGTTGATGAAGACGAAACCGCAGTAGTAGGTGGTCGGGCGGTTCTCGTCGCCGACATGTGAGCGGCCGGTGAGCACCTGGTTCGTCGGGCAGGTGACCTGGCCGTTCCACTCCCACACGGTCTCGGCGTAGGCGCGCTCGACCCGGATCGTCACCGCCGCCGCCGAGGCGGGCGCGGACATGGTCGCGGTGGCCGATACCGCGGCGGCGGCCATGACCGCGGCGGAGAACACCTTCGTGTACGTCTTCTTCATCGTCCCTGGTTCCTTCTCACTCGCGCCATCGCGTCCGCAACGGCGAGTCACCGAATGACAGAAACTGTGGCCCAGGCGACTTGGAACGGTCTTAAGGCCGACTTCCCCAGCATGCGAAAAGCGGAGGCCGCGCCTCACGGTGCATTCCGGGGCCGAGACAAGCCCGCCGGTGGGGAACACGTGCGCCGGCTGTGCGATCTCCTGACGTTGGTTCCTGGCTGTCAGGCCTGGCGGGCGTTGGACGCGAGGCGCTCGGCGAGCGCGATGACGAGGTCGCGCAGTTCGCCGGGGCGCTCGATGACGAACGGCCGGTCGAGTGCGGCGAGTGTCGGCGGCAACCAGTCGAGCCGCTCCACCCGTAGCCGGACGCGCAGCCAGCGGTCGGTCGCCGGGTCCTTGCCCGCCGCGGGCTCGTGCTCCTCCAGGCTCGCGACGCCGGCGGGAAGGTGGGCGCGGATCCGCTCGACCGTCCCGTGGATCCGCAAAATCACCTCATGCCGGTACTCGGCCGTGGCGAACCCTGACAACACACGGTGTGCCGGATCGGGACCCTTGGGCGCCTCGAAAGAGCCGGGCAGGGTCCGCGCGTCCGCGATGCGATCGAGCCGGAAGGTCCGGTCCTCGCCGATCTCGGGGTCGGTGCCCGTGACGTACCACCGGCCCGAATGGGCGACGATCCCGTACGCGTGCAGTGTGCGTTCGCTGCGCCGGCCGTCGCGGTCGGTGTACCGGATCGAGACCGGTCGGCGATGGCGTACAGCGTCGGCGATGGTGAGCAGGATTCCGGCGTCCGGGGTGGCGAACTCACGGGGCCGGTCCGTGAAGACGAGAGATTCCAGGAGTGTGTCGAGCCGGCGGGCGATGTGCGTGGGCAGCACACGTCGGATCTTGGCCGATGCCGTCTCGCTCGCCGTGTGCCCCGCCGCCGTCAACCCTGCTCGGCGGCCGGCGACCAGGCCGAGCAGCACGGCCAGCGCCTCGTCGTCGCTGAGCATCAGCGGAGGCAGACGGTACCCGGGGGCGAGCCGGTAGCCGCCGTAGCGGCCGCGCACCGACTCCACGGGCACGTCAAGGTCGATCAACTGGTCCACATACCGCCGCACGGTGCGCCCATCGACTCCGAGCCGGTCGGCGAGCTCGGCCACCGTCCGAGTGCCACCCGACTGCAGCAACTCAAGCAGTGTCAGCACGCGGCCGGTGGGTCGAGGCATGCGCACAGCCTAAGACGAATACCGGACCGATTCTGTCCCCTATTTCTCCTAGCCTGCGACGTGCAGCTACTTCGTCAGCCAAAGGAGATCACCGTGGACTTCGTCTCGATCCGCATCATCACCGGCGACGTCCGGCGCCTCGTCGAGTTCTACGAGGCGGCCACAGGGGTGTGGGCGATGTGGGCCACCGAGGACTTCGCCGAACTCAAGACCCCCAACGCCACCCTCGCGATCGCCGGCACCCGCACCGTCCCGCTGTTCGCCCCGGGCTCCGCCCGCCCCGCGGACAACCACAGCGTGATCACCGAGTTCCGTGTCGACGACGTGGACCGCGTGCACCAGAACCTGACCGGCCTGGTCACCGACTTCGTCACCGAGCCCACCACGATGCCCTGGGGCAACCGGTCGCTGCTGTTCCGCGACCCCGACGGCAACCTCGTCAACTTCTTCACCCCGGTCACCCCGGCGGCCATCGAGAAGTTCACACGTTGACGCCGGACACAGCCGCTCACGCGGGACCCCTGAGATCCCGATCGCGGCGACCGGCACGAAGCACAGGCGGACCCGCCCCTGCATTTCGTGGAACCGACGTCCTGCGACACCACGGCTAGCGGTGGGTGAGGTCGTACAGCCAGGCGGCCGCCTCGTGCGGTGCGCCGAAGCGGATCACGTTCAGGTGGGCGAAGCGGGGGTCGTGGACGAGGCGGTGGATGGCCGCCCTGCGGGCCGCGTGCTGGGACCAGGCCCACCAGGCCGGGTGGTCGCGGCGGAACCAGCCGGCCAGGGTCTCGCGGTTGCCGCCGAAGACCGGCTCGCGCAGCAGGGTCCGCCGCAGAGATCGGCGCAGAACCCGCGGCATGATCACGCTTCTGGAGTAGTCCAGCCAGACCACGGTGTCGGCGCGCTCCCACAGCAGCTCGCGCACCTGGGGGTAGCCGAAGGAGTCGAACACCCAGCCGGGCGAGGAAACGATGGCCGCCACCTTCGCCGCGAACCCGTCGTCCACGGCCCACCCGGGACCCACATAGTGCAAAGCGTCCATCTCGTGATACGGCACCGCGAGATGATCACCCAACACCCGCGCCATGGTCGACTTCCCGGCCCCACTGATCCCGACAACCAGAACACGACGCACCCAAGCACGATAAACCCCGCCCCCTGCTCAGGTGCCGCTGGATGTGCTCAACACCGGGACGGCAGGACCCACCGCCACCGTCCAACGACTGCCGCCACGCGCCGAACCTACGGCTCCCGCCGCTCATCGGGGTGCTGGAGTGTGATCGGCGCCGGGGCGGTGGGTCGTGGTACGGCGATGCCGGCGCCGCCGGTACGGCGGGGCACCCGCGAAGCTTCCTCACGTCTCAGCGTTTGAGGCCGGCCAGGAACGCGCCGAACGCTGCGGCGGAGGCGGTCAGATGCCCTTTCTCCGGGGCCTTGCCGTCCCTGATCGCCACCCCATATGACAGTGTCCCGATCTCGACGCACTCACCGCCGTTGGCAGAGCTGTAAGAACTCTTCCGCCACGTTAAGACGTCCATTCTCTTGCCACCTTCTCCATGAGTTCGATTGAAGCGTCCTGCGACAGGGCAGCGGCCCTGAGCATGTCGAAAATGCGCCTAAGCCGCACGATATCGTCCCGGTCCTCGATGACCTCACCCGCGATGGCGCTGTCCACGTAGGCGACATCATCGCCGCCGTCGAAGTTGGCGATGACGAATGGTCCGGTGAATCTGGCGCAGGCCGGCGCCCTGTTCGGAATGATTTGAATGATCACGTCTTCGCGTTGCGTCAGATCGGCGATATGCATCAGCTCATCGTGCATGATCTTCGGGCCGCCCGTGCCGTATTGAAGGGTGCTTTCGATGAGAAGCGCGACGATCATCGGTGGATCTTCT
Source organism: Sphaerisporangium sp. NPDC005288 (assembly GCF_040607475.1). Lineage (NCBI taxonomy): Bacteria > Bacillati > Actinomycetota > Actinomycetes > Streptosporangiales > Streptosporangiaceae > Sphaerisporangium > Sphaerisporangium sp. NPDC005288. The sequence continues at coordinate 12,449 of NZ_JBEXGT010000014.1, forward strand.
TTGAGTAGGACCTGCTGGCGCTCCAATCGAGCATTCACGAGTTCGTCGAGATCCGCAAGGTGGTTGCCGGCATGGAGTACTGCGCGAGCGTACGCTTCCGTTTGGAGGAGACCAGGGAAGACGTGCGCGTGGACGGACCACAGGGCGGTGGCTCGGCTTTCTATCTCGGGCCAGCGGCCGAACCACTCCAGCGGTACCGATGTTCTGACCAGATCCTCGCGGAACCTGACGAACAGGCCGTCCATCTCGAACAGCTCGTCCAGCCGGCTCAGGTGCTCCTGCGTGGGGACGCGTCGCCCGGTCTCCCAGAGTTTCACCAAGGATTCGGAGACGTAGAACTGTCTGGCGAGAGCCGTCCGGGATATCCCTTTCGCTTCGCGCGCGCGGCGCAATTCGCGCCCGAGGAATACTCCCGGCGTTCCGCAAGTGCCGGCCATTGGGCGTTACACCTCGTTACACGTCGGTGGTCCGGGGTTGCGCCTGCGGCGTAGCCGTGGTTCCGCTGCCTTCACCATGCCACGTGCGCAAGCCTGACGGTAGCCCCTTCGGGTGGCCGGCCAGGCCGAGATCGCACCCCCGGAATCTCGGCCTGGCCGACGAATTGAGGCCGACCCGCGATTGGAGTCGGCGCCGTGGCTGGTCCCTGAGTACGTGGACAGGTGCAATCTATGACAAAGCCAATTGCCATTCCTCCGAACCCGGAGCGTCCGGCGACAGGGAACCTGTTAGGGGTTAGGGAGTTGTCCGGTCATCCGGAATCGGCCGGGATCGCCCGTCGGTTCGTGGAATCGAAGCTCGGCCCGGAGCATCCGGCCCTGGAGACCGTGACGCTGCTGGTGTCCGAGGCGGTCACCAACTCGGTGGTCCACTCCGACTCCAGGGACGGTGGACGGATCACGCTGGCGCTGGCGGACTTCCATCACTTCGTGCACGTCGACGTCACTTACGCCGGAGGTGAGACCGTCCCGCAGGTGGGGGGAGAGCTGTGCGCCGAGGGCGGCCGGGGTTTGCTCCTCGTGGACGCCCTCTCGCGGAGGTGGGCGGTCTGGGAGCACGATGCCGGCCGGACCCTGTGGTTCCAGGTGACGTACACGCGCGATCCGGACGACTCCGTGGCATCTTCCGCGTCAGTGTGACCTGAGCCGACCTGCCGCATCGGATGGGGATCGAGAAGCACCGCGCCACCCGGTTCACCCATCGAGCGTTCCCGGTCGCGGTGGGGTCAGGACAGGTGGGCGTCCACGGGGAGTACGGGGGCGTCCACTTCGATGGTCTGGGGGTATTTGATGCCGGCTCCGGTGTTCAGGACGACGACCTGGTCGTCGGGGGCGATCCAGCCTGAGGCGCGGAGCTTGCGGGCCGCGGCGAACGCCGCCGCGCCCTCCGGGCAGACGAAGGCGCCTTCGAGGGCCGCCACCTCGCGGAGTTCGGCCAGCAGTTCGGCGTCGGTGACCGTGACCGCGGTGCCCGAGGTCGCGGCCAGGGCCCGCAGGATGAGGAAGTCGCCGAGCGGCTTCGGAACATTGATGCCGAAGGCCACGGTGCGCGCGCCGTCCCAGTAGCGGCTCTCGGGTTCCCCGCTCTCGAAGGCGCGGACGATCGGCGCGCAGCCCTCGGCCTGCACCGCGACCAGCCGCGGCAGCGGCCCTGCGATCCAGCCGAGCTCGCGCAGTTCCGAAAGGGCCTTGTGGATGCCGATCAGGCCCACTCCGCCGCCGGTCGGGTAGAGGATCACATCGGGCATCCGCCAGCCGAGCTGCTCGACGATCTCGATGCCCATGGTCTTCTTGCCCTCGATGCGGTAGGGCTCCTTGAGCGTCGAGGCGTCGAAGACCCGGCCGCCGGAGGCGGCGACCAGCTCGCCGACGATCCGGCCGGCGTCGCTGATCAGGCCGTCGACCAGGTACAGGTCCGTCCCCGAGGCCACGCACTCGCGCCGGGTGATCTCCGGCGCGTCCACCGGCATGACCACGGTGGCGGCCAGGCCGGCCCGGGCGCCGTACAGCGCCCACGCGGCGCCGGCGTTGCCGTTGGTCGGCATGGCCAGCCGCTCGACGCCCAGCTCGGCCGCGCGCGACACCCCGACCGCCGCGCCGCGGGCCTTGAACGAGCCGGTGGGGATCAGCCCTTCGTCCTTCATCAGCAGCCGGGGCACCCCGATGCGCTCGCCGTAGCGCGCCATCTCCAGCAGCGGCGTCATCCCCTCGCCGAGGCTGGTGACCGACCGCGGGTCACGGACCGGGAGGAGCTCGTGGTAGCGCCACAGGTCGGGGGAGCGCCGCGCGAGGTCGTCGGGGGAGACCGAGGACCGGACGGCCGCCAGGTCGTAGCGGGCCAGCAGCGGGGACGCGCACCGGGTGCACAGGTTCTGCGGCCGCTCGCTGTCGTGCTCGGCTCCGCACCGGCCGCACTCCAGGTGGGACAGATGGCTGAAACTCAACGCGCGCTCCCTGGCTGCTCTCGAGTGGGGGACGTGCCCGCGACAGGGCCGCGGGTACGTGGGGTGCACCAAGAGGTCATCGGTTTCCGGTCGTCCCATTATCGCCAGGGGTGGTGGACGGGAGTTCCCGGGGTGCGTCCCGGCTCCGGCGGCGCGCTGGAAACTTTCACAGGCGGACGCGGGCGTTCATCTTCTGACCTGGACTGTCGGAAAGGTTTTCACTGCCGCGTTGCCTCTGGTGGCGGCCGAACCTACGGTGACCCCACTCCACGGCGAATCCGGTCACCGATCAAGTCGAAACGCCGTCGAAGCGCTTCGACGGTGATTTCGACGGGGTTACGGCGAATCCCGCCGGGCCGGACGCCCGGCGACACGACGGCAGGAGAGGAAGATCATGCTCAGGACGTCACGCCTACTCGTCTCGGTGTCGATGCTGGTGGCGCTCGTCGGCCTGCTCGCCACCCCGGCGCAGGCGGCGACCTGGTCCTCCACCGACCGGTGGGGCACCTGGACCAACGGTGGCTACACCCTCTACAACAACATCTGGGGCAACGGCGCGGGCCCGCAGACCATCTGGGCCAACAGCTACGGCAACTGGGGCGTGTGGGCGAACCACCCCAACACCGGCGGGGTGAAGTCCTACCCCAACGCCACAAGGAACGTGAACCGGCGCATCAGCGCGCTCGGCAGCGCGAGCAGCAGCTTCAACGTCACCGTGCCGAACGGCGGCGCCTACACCACGGCCTACGACATCTGGTGCGACGGCCACACCTACGAGATCATGCTGTGGATGAACAAGTACGGGCCGGTCGGCCCGCTCGGCTCGCGGCAGACCAGCGTCTCGGCCGGCGGCCACAGCTGGGACGTCTACCGCGGCTCCAACGGCTCCAACCAGGTGTTCTCGTTCGTCCGGCAGGGCAACACCAGCTCCGGCACGGTCGACATCAAGGCGATCTTGACCTGGCTGCGCGGCAACAACTGGTTCGGCGACGTGACCTTGGGCGACGTCCAGTTCGGCTACGAGATCACCTCCTCCAGCGGCGGCATGGACTTCCGCACCAACAGCTTCTCGGTCTCGGCGAACTGACCGCGCGACCGGCTGATCCCGCGATCCTCTGACCGCGCGATCAGCCGGCACGGTGCGGGGATCCCGGGCGTACGCCCACCGGTGCGGGTACCGCCGTTCGCTCGGGACAGGTGTCCGCGAGCGGCTCGGCGAGCCACCGGAACCGGGTGCCGGTGCCGACGCCGTTAAAGCCAACTATTTAGGTAGGTATAGACAGATATGCGGGAAGCGGCATAGCCTCCGGCCAACGGCCATCGATCGGCGGAGGGGCCATCGTGGCGCCCTTCGATCCGGAGGTGGTCAATGCCGATGTCCGATTCGTTTCCCGCGCCCCAGCTCGCCGTCGCGCTCGACGGGGCCGGCCGGCATCCGGCCGCACGGCGCGCGCCGCGGGCCAGGGAGCTCTTCACCGCCCGCTACCGGTCCGACCTGGTCACGGAGGCCGGGCGGGGCCTGGCCGAGCCGCGGCGGACCGGCGAGGACAGAGGGGACGGCTCGTGAGATTCCTGCTGATCACCCTGATCGTGCACGCGCCGGATCCGGTGACCGGGGTGCGCAAGCCGACCTACGAGCGCTTCTGCGAGGTGCTCGACAACGCCGTGCTCGCCGAGGAACTCGGCTTCGACGGCTTCGGCGTGGGGGAGCGACATGAACGGCCCTTCATCTCCTCCTCCCCTCCGGTGGTGCTGAGCCACATCGCCGCGCTCACCTCCCGGATCCGGCTCTTCACCGCGGTCACCACACTGAGCCTGCTCGACCCGGTCCGGGCCTACGAGGACTACGCGACCCTCGACCACCTCTCCGGCGGCCGGCTGGAGCTGATCATCGGCAAGGGCAACGGCACCGCCCAACGGGAGCTGTTCCACGTCACGCCCGAAGACCAGTGGGACCGCAACGCCGAGGGTTACGAGCTGTTCCGCCGGCTCTGGCGGGAGGAGAAGGTCACCGCCACGCCGCGGTTCCGGCCGAGCCTCACCGAGGCGGAGGTGTGGCCCCGGCCGCTGCAACGGCCGGTCCGCGTCTGGCACGGCAGCGCGACCAGCCGGGAATCGGTCGACCTGGCCGCGCGCTACGGCGACCCGCTCTTCTCGGCGAACGTCAGCAACCCGATCGAGCCCTACGCCGAACTGGTCCGCCACTACCGCGAGCGGTGGGCCGCCTACGGTCACGATCCGGCCGCCGCCGTGGTCGGGGCCGGCACCGCCGGCTACTACGCCGACCACCGGTCGCAGGACGCCCTCGCGGCCTACCGGCCGGTCTTCGAGGGGACGCTCGCCTTCCAGCGGCGACTCGGGCTGGAGCCGGTCTTTCCCACCCTGGAGGACTTCGTCGAGCGCAGCTCCGCCCTGATCGGCAGCCCGCAGCAGATCGTCGAGAAGGTCCACCGCTACCACGAGCGTTTCGGCCACAGCGTCATGCACCTGCACGCCGACGCCGACGGCCTGACCGACGCCCAGCACCGCGCGTCACTGGAGCTCTTCCAGTCGGACATCGCGCCGGTGTTACGCAAGGAGATACCGGACCCGCCCTGGGAGTGGGGGCCGGTCACTCCGTAGCCCGTTTCCGCCTTCGTAGAAGGGTGACACATGGCCACCATCCCACTGGCAGTGCTCGACCTGGTGCCGATCTCCTCGGGGTCGACCGCCGCGCAGGCCCTGCGTAACAGCATCGACCTGGCGCGGCAGGCGGAACGCTTCGGCTACGCCCGCTACTGGTTCGCCGAGCACCACCTCAACCCGGGGGTCGCCGGGACGTCGCCCGCCGTACTGCTGGCGCTGACCGCGTCGGCGACCTCGACGATCCGGATCGGATCCGGCGCGGTGCAGATGGGCCACCGCACGGCCCTGTCGACGGTCGAGGAGTTCGGGCTCATCGACGCGCTGCACCCGGGGCGCCTGGACCTCGGTCTCGGCCGGTCGGGCGGGCGGCCGGCCGAGACGGCCCGGGAACCGGCGCTGGTGTCCGGCGCCACGGTGGTCGACGGCCGGGCGCCGAACGGGTTGCCGATCCCGCCGAAGTTCTCCTTCGCCCATCTGCTCGCCTCGCCGCGTTTCGCGCTGCAGAAGACGCTGCTGCAACTGCCCGGCGCGCGGTCGCAGGACTACACCGAACAGGTCGGCGACATCCTCGACCTGCTGCGCGGCACCTACCGGTCCCCGGAGGGCGAGGAAGCGCATGTGGTCCCGGGTGAGGGCGCGCAGGTGCAGCTCTGGATCCTCGGCAGCAGCGGCGGCGAGAGCGCGAACGTCGCCGGCGCGAACGGCCTGCGGTTCGCCGCCAACTACCACGTCAGTCCCGGCAGCGTACTGGAGGCGGCCGAGGGCTACCGGGCCGCGTTCCGCCCGTCCGCGGAGCTGGACCGGCCCTACGTCAGCGTCTCCGCCGACGTCGTCGTCGCCGGGACCGAGGCCGCCGCCCGCGAGCTCGCCGCGGGTTACGGGCCGTGGGTGCGCAGCATCCGGACCGCCGAAGGGGCGATCCCGTTCCCGGCCCCCGCCGAGGCCCGTGCCATCCCGTGGAGCGAGGCCGACCGTGAGCTGGTCGCCGACCGCGTCGACACCCAGTTCGTCGGGACCGCCGGGCAGGTCGCCGACCGGCTCGAACAGCTTCAGGAGGCGACCGGCGCCGACGAGCTCGTCGTCACCACCATCACCCATGACCACAAGGACCGGGTGCGCTCCTACCGGTTGCTCGCCGAGGAATGGCACCGCCGGTGAGATGGCCGGGTGGTGGTGATAAAAACCTACTAAACAAGTAGGTCTTGACGGGAACATCGGGCTGTGTTGAGGTGAAACCGTCTACCTCGCCCCCCAAGGAAGGCGGCATCCATGCCCGTCGAGTTTCTCGGTATCGGCGGGACCAACGACGGCTCCGAAACCGCGCCGCGCTCCGGTCCCTCGTTCGACAAGCAGGACACACTCCGTCTCGCCCGGGCCGCCGCGCTCAGCTCGGTGGGAGCATGACGCTCTCCGGCACCCGGACGGCGCCGGGCGTCCAGCGGGACGAACTCCCGCCGAAGGTCGTCCCGACCCGTCATCCGCTGCGCTGGGCGTCGACCGCTCTCGTGCTGCTCCTGCTCGCGATGGCGGCCAACTCGCTCGCCACCAACCCCGCATGGGACTGGGGGATCGTCGGACAGTACCTGTTCGCGCCCTCGGTCCTGCGCGCGGTGGGACTCACCCTGGAGCTGACCGGGTTCGGCATCGTCCTCGGATTCGCCCTGGGCACCGTACTGGCCCTCATGCGCCTGTCGCCCAACCGGCTGCTGTCGTCGGTGGCCTGGGGCTACGTCTGGCTCTTCCGCTCGGTACCACTGATCCTGCAGTTGCTGTTCTGGTACAACCTGGCGCTGCTGTATCCCCGCCTGTCGTTCGGGGTCCCCTTCGGGCCCGGGTTCTTCGCCGTCGGCACCATGGATCTCATCGGGCCGCTGACCGCCGCCGCCCTCGGCCTGGCGCTGCATCAGGCCGCGTACGCCGCCGAGATCGTACGGGGCGGGCTGCTGTCGGTGGACCCGGGCCAGCGGCAGGCCGCCGCGGCGCTGGGCATCCCCCGCGTGCGCCGGCTGTTCCGGATCATCCTGCCGCAGGCGATGCGCACCATCGTGCCGAACGCGGGCAACGAGATCATCGGCCTGGTCAAGGGAACGTCGGTCGTCTACATCATGGCGCTGCCCGAGCTGTTCTACCAGGTGCAGGTGATCTACATGCGCAACGGCCGGGTGATGGCCCTGCTGCTGGTGGCGGCCGTCTGGTACCTGGTCCTGACCACGGTGCTGTCGGTCGTGCAGTACTACGTCGAGCGTCACTACGGCAGAGGGCGCTCATGACGGCGATGGTGGAACTGCGCGACGTGCACAAACACTTCGGCCCGCTGCACGTGCTGCGCGGAGTGAGCCTGAGCGTGCGGCAGGGCGAGGTGGCCGTGATCCTCGGCCCGTCGGGCTCGGGCAAGTCGACGTTGCTGCGGACGATCAACCATCTGGAGAAGGTGGAGTCGGGGACGGTCGAGATCGAGGGCGAGCTGCTCGGCTACAGAAGGTCGGGCGACCGGCTGCACGAACTGCACGAGCGGGAGATCCTCCGGCAGCGGACGCGGATCGGTTTCGTCTTCCAGAACTTCAACCTCTTCCCGCACCTCACCGTGCGGCAGAACGTGGCCGAGGCGCCGCTGTCGGCACAGAAGCGGTCCAGGGCCGAGGTCGGGATCCTGGTGACCCGGCTGCTCGACCGGGTTGGCCTGGCGGACAAGGCGGACGCCTACCCGCGCACCTTGTCCGGTGGCCAGCAACAGCGGGTGGCCATCGCCAGGGCGCTGGCACTGGAGCCCAAGGTCGTGCTGTTCGACGAGCCGACCTCGGCGCTGGACCCCGAACTCGTCGGCGAGGTCCTCGAAGTGATGAAGGACCTGGCCCGCACCGGCACGACCATGCTCGTCGTCACCCATGAGATCGGCTTCGCCCGCGAGGTGGCCGACACGGTCGTCTTCATGGACGCCGGCCGGATCCTCGAACAAGGACCCCCGTCCCAAATCCTGGACGATCCGCTGCACGAACGCACCCGCGCCTTCATCGGCAAAGTCCTCTGACGCTAGGAACCATCATGCGCTCTTCTCCCAGGTGGGCCGCCTCCGCCGTGCCCGCGATGCTCCTGGCCCTCGCCGTCGCCGCGTGCGGCGCCGAGCCGACCGACGCCGCCAAGGGCGCCGCCACGAGCGCCCCCTCCGGTGCGAACGCCGCCGCCGGAGGCGACAGGAAGATCAACACCGGTCCCGACCAGAACCGCGTGCGCGCGCGGAAGGTCGACTCCATCGCCGCGCAGGTGCCCGCCGCCATCGCGGCGGACGGCAGGCTCGCCGTCGGCCACAGCGGCCAGGGCGCTCCGCCGCTGGGCTTCCTCGCCGACGACGACACGACGTACATCGGCGTGGAGACCGACATCGCCCAGCTCGTCGCCGACGTCCTCGGCCTGGAGGTTAAGCAGGAGATCACCTCCTGGGAGAACCTCTTCGTGGGCGCGAAGTCCGGAAAACTGGAGGTCGTCTTCAACAACGTCACGGTCACCGAGGAGCGCAAGGACATCTACGACTTCGCGACCTACCGCGTGGACCAGCTCGCCTGGCAGGTACCCAAGAGCAGCCCGATCACGTCGATCAGCAAGCCCGCCGACATCGCCGGGTTGCGCGTCTCCGTCGGGTCGGGAACCAACCAGGAGAAGATCCTCCTCGACTGGGACGCGCAGAACAAGGCGGCCGGTCTCAAGCCGGCCGAGATCCAGTACTACACGGCTTACGGCGACGCCCTGCTCGCGCTGAAGTCAGGACGCATCCAGGCGTACTTCGGGCCGAATCCGTCCATCGCCTACAACGTCACGGTGAGCGGCGACTCCCGGATCGCCGGCACCGCCTCGGGCGCCGGTCCTGATCTGCAGGGCCTCATCGCGGCGATGACCAAGAAGGACAACGGCCTGGTCAAGCCCCTCAACGAGGCGCTGAACTCGGTGATCAAGGACGGGAAGTACAAGGAAGTGCTCGACCGCTGGGGCCTGGGCAACGAGGCGATCCCCGAGTCGCAGATCAATCCGCCGGGCCTGCCCCGCCAGTCGAGCTGATCGAGGACGAACATGCCTGTGACATCGCTGATCACCGGGCCCGCCCCCGGCGCGGTCGTGGCCGAGGTGACCCGGTGACGCATCCGCTGGACAACCCCGCATGGGCCTCGCTCACCGGGCCGCACGCGCACCTGGCCGAAGTACGCGGCGCCGTCCGGCGCTACCCGGCGGACATGTCTCCCTTCCTGGCGGTCGGAAGCGAGCCGTCCGCCGCCGACTGGGACGACATCGCCGCGTTGTCGGGCCCGGGCGCCGTCGTGTCCGTGGCCGGCGCCACGACCTCACCCCCGGCCGGCTGGGAAGTGGTACAGGTCATTCCAGGTGTCCAGATGTCGGGCGCCGCGGTGTTCGGCGCACCCGACGAGGAGGCCGTACGGCTGACCGCGGCCGACGTGCCCGAGATGCTCGACCTCGCCGGACGCACCCAGCCGGGCCCCTTTCTCCCGCGCACCATCGGCCTCGGCACCTATCTCGGCATCCGCCGCGGCGGCACGCTGGTCGCCATGGCGGGTGAGCGGCTGCACCCGCCCGGCTGGACCGAGATCAGTGCCGTCTGCACCGACACCGCGTTCCGAGGTCAGGGCCTGGCCACCCGCCTGGTGCTGGCGGTCGCCGCGGGCATCCGGGCACGAGGGGAGATCCCGTTCCTGCACGCCGCGGCGAACAACACCGGCGCGATCCGCCTGTACGAATCGCTCGGGTTCTCCCTACGGCGCAGGCCGTCGTTCAACGCTCTCCGCGTCCCCGCGAACGAGGTGGTCGGCGCCTCCCGCACGCGACCCTGAGAGCTCCCCGCGCGCCCGCGAGGCGTCGTGCGCCTCACGGGCTTCGAGCAGCATCGGGAGGTGGTCCTCGCTCCAGGCGCGTGCGGCCGCGATCAGGGTCAGCAGGCTGCGTCCCAGTGCCGTCAGCTCGTATTCGACCCGCGGCGGGTTCTCGTCGTACGCGGTGCGGGTGACCAGCCCGTCGCGCTCCATCGCCCGCAAGGTCTGAGTGAGCACCTTCGGGGTTATGCGGCGCAGTGGTGCGCGCAGCTCGGTGAACCGCCGTCGGCCACCTTCCAGGCAGAGCACGACCATCGCGGTCCACTTGTCGCCGATCTGTATCGGCATCGCACTGGACGGGCAGACGGGGTCGAACAGATGCGGATCCAAGGGCTCGGCCATGGACGTGAGGCTATCCCAGTATCTTTGAGGTAACGAGTATCCAGTGGATACCGTGCTGTCCGACAGCGATACACGCGAGCCGGACAGGAGTGGCATGAGTGACATCGTGATCTTCGGAGCGGGCGGCCGGGCAGGACGGGCGATCACGGCCGAGGCGCGTGAGCGGGGACATCGCGTCACGGCCGTGGTCCGCGATACTGACAAATATCGCGACATCGCCGCAGATGGCGTCCGGCTTGTCCGGGGCGACGTCACGGACGCCGAAGCGATCTCCTCGATCGCGCCCGGACATGACGCCGCGGTGCACGCGGTGAGCCCGTTCTCCGGCCCCGAGCAGGGCTTCACCGACCTCGACCCGCACTTCTTCGTCAAGGCCGCCGACGCGCTGCTCCACGGTCTGGCGGAAGCGCGCGTGCCGAGGCTCGTCCTGGTCGGTCTGTTCGCCAACCTCAACGACGCCCATGGGCGCCCGCTGATGGACGACCCCTCGGTCTTCCCCGCTGAGATCCGGCCGTTCGCGCTCGCGCACACGGCCGGGCTGGACAGGCTCCGGGCGGCCAGGGACACGGTCGTCGACTGGCTCATGCTGACCCCGCCCGCGCTGCTGGACGCGACCGGGGCGAGGACCGGGCGGTACCGGATCGGAGGCGAGACCGTGCCGTCGGCGTCCGCGCGACTGTCCTACGCCGACCTCGCGGTGGCGGTGGTGGACGAGCTCGACACGCCCCGGCACCACCGCGCCCGCGTCTCGGTCTTCGACTGAGTGCGCCGTGCACGAACGTCCACCGGCTCGGACGCCGTAACAGGCGCCGGCATCGCCGTACCACGCCCCGCCGCCCCGGCGCCGATCACCTCCAGCACGTGGCCGGGGGTGGAGGGCCGAGTCGGGTGCGGGTGGGTGCTCACCGCGCTCAGGACCATCCGCGAGCGGCCTGGTTCGTGCGGATGGTTCCGGGTTTGCACTTGGCCGGTCGTTCTGCCGGGGTGGAGGGCCGAGTCGGGTGCGGGTGGGTGCTAACCGCGCTCAGGGCCACCCGCGAGCGGCCTGGTTCGTGCGGATGGTTCCGGGTTTGCACTTGGCCGGTCGTTCTGCCGGGGTGGAGGGCCGAGTCGGGTGCGGGTGGGTGCT
>NZ_JBEXGT010000014.1:23957-185505 GCF_040607475.1 Sphaerisporangium sp. NPDC005288
CTCAGGGCCACCCGCGAGCGGCCTGGTTCGTGCGGATGGTTCCGGGTTTGCACTTGGCCGGTCGTTCTGCCGGGGTGGAGGGCCGAGTCGGGTGCGAGTGGGTGCTCACCGCGCTCAGGGCCACCCGCGAGCGGCCTGGTTCGTGCGGATGGTTCCGGGTTTGCACTTGGCCGGTCGTTCTGCCGGGGTGGGGGGCCGAGTCGGGTGCGGGTGGGTGCTCACCGCGCTCAGGACCGCCCGCGAACGGGGCCTGCTGCATGCGGGTGGTTCCCGGTTGGCGCCTGGGCGGCGGCTCTGCCGGGGGTGTCACGGGCGGGTGGCGGTGACCATGGCGGTGCGGGCGTGCGGGCCGCCGTACCAGAACCGCGGGCCGAGGTCGCGCACCTCGACGTCCAGGGCTCCGCGCTCGCTCAGCACGGCGACGTAGTCGCCGCCGTAACGGAAGTCCGCGAGCCGGAGCCTCCCGCCCGGCCTGAGCACGCGGAAGGCCTCGGCGACCGCCCGCGCCCGCCCGTCGGCGTCTGGGATGTTGTGCACGGCGAGACTGGAGACCACCAGGTCGAAGGTGGCGTCATCGAAGGGCAGGGCCCTCATGTCGCCGGTCACCAGCTCGACCCGGTCCGCGACCCCCTCGGCGCGGACGTTGGCCAGGGTGGCCTCCCGGCTGTTGCCCGACTGGTCCCTGGTCCACAGGTCGACGCCGGTGGCCCTGCCGGAGGGCACCCGGGCGGCGGCCTTGAGCAGCACCAGGCCGCGGCCGCAGCCGAGGTCCAGCACGTGCTCGTCTCCCGCGAGGCCGAGGGCGTCGAGTTCGGCGTCCCACACCTGGAACTTGCCGCGGAGGGTGGTGTGGGCGAAGAACCCCGCCCCGGCCACCAGGGTCAGCCCGCCGACCAGAAGGACCACCGCCAGGATGGTCCACCCGGCGGCGAAGCAGGCGGCGGCGACGCCGAGCTCCGCGACCCCTCCTATGGACAGTCCGGCCAGCACGGCGGGAGCGTCCACACCATAATTCGCACGCGACTCCGTCACGCTAAGTTCCTACCGATGATGAGGCGCCGTGTACAGAGCCGGGCCGAAAAGGGGCCGCGTCCAGGACCGCGAGGCCGCGGGGAAACCACGCACATAACGAAGTGAAATGCGGCTCGTATATTGTCCCAATCCGTAGATCCTCGTTGCGGGCCGCGGCGGGCCAAGGGCGTCCGCACGCGGGCCCGGCCGCGCACGGCAGGCGCGGAGGCGAATACAGGGAGGCACGGCGTGGACGGAAATAGCCGGGAACAGGTGGCGGGTCACCAGGAGAACGGCGAATTGAACCTCGGTTACGTCGTCGACCTCTATCGGAAATACGCCGACGACCTGCGGGCCGTGCGCGTCGAGCAGCACGCGCTGCGCGCCGCGAACCCGGGGGCCGCGACGAAACTGGACGACCTCGAGGCCGAGATCACCTACCTGATGGTGCGCGAGCACCGTCCCGAGGAGGTCGTCGAGATCGGCTCGCTGGACGGATGGTCGACCACCTGGCTGTTGCGCGCCCTGCGGGACAACGGCTCCGGGCACCTGTACACCTACGACCTGATCGACAACGCGCGCCGCAACGTGCCCGAGGACCTGTCCGCCGGCCGGTGGACGTTCGTGCGCGGCGACGCGCGCGAGATGCTCGCCGGCCACGACCACGAGATCGACTACCTGTTCGTGGACGCCGCGCACACCAGGAGCTTCGCGCGCTGGTACGTCAACGAGCTGTTCCCGACGGTCCCCGCCGGGGTGCCGGTGAGCGTGCACGACGTGTTCCACACCAGGCGGCCGTGGCCGTTCAGCGAGGGCCGCGTGGTGCTGTCGTGGCTGGCCGAGCGGGGCATCGGATACTTCACCGCCTCGCGCGCCGCCGCGCCGGAGGTCAACCGGGGGCTGGCGGAGCTGAAGGAGTCCCTGGAGCTGAGCGAGGCCGTGCACACCGGGCGCAACGACCCGATGCTGTGCTTCTACATGCGCTGACCGCGGGCGGCCGGCGCCGGTCAGACCCAACCGCGCCGGCTGGCCTCGGTGCCGGCCTGGAACCGGCTGACCGCGTTCAGGCGCTCGGTCAGGGCGTTCATCATGCGCTGGACGCTGCGCAGCGAGATGGCCAGGTTGCGCGCCGCCGACTCGTCGGTGTGGCCGTCGGCGAGCAACCGCAGGAGGCTGTGCTCCTGCGGGGTGAGCCCGTGCTCGTTGCGGGCGGGCGGCTCGGTGATCGGGGTGCCGCTGCTCCACACCTGCTCGAACAGGGCGTACAGGCCGGTGACGACGCCGCGGCTGCGCAGTTCGAGCGCGCCGCGGGTGGGGTCGACGGGATCCAGGGGGACCAGCGCGATTTCGCGGTCCACGATGACCAGCCGCATGGGCAGGTTCGGCACCGTGCGGCACTGCTCGCCGAGGGCGACCATGGAGCGGGCGTAGGAGAGGGTGACCGGGTCGTTGCGGATGCTGTCGAGATAGACGGTGCGGATCTTGACCCCGCGGCCGAGCGCGATCTGGTTGAGCGGCTTCTCCGACTCGATGGTGGAGGGGTTCTGCGCGCCCCCGGGGCTCAGGGATACGCATTCGACCACGGCGCTGTGCGACAGCTCCGCCAGCCGGTCGCGCACGGTGTCCAGCCCGTTGAGGCGGCGTCCCTCCTCCGACTGCTCCTGCTCGGCGTAGGCGGCCGCGATGGAGGCGATGGAGGCGCGAGCGCCTTCGAGTTGCTGCTGGCGGGTGCCGAGCTCGGCCTCGACGCGGGCGAGCAGCGCCGTCAGGCCGGCCTGGGGCCGCACCGCCCGCACCGTCCCGTCTTCGATGGTGGAGCGGACCAGGGCCAGGTCGATGAGGGTGTCGAGCGCCTCACGGACGTCGTCGGTCGTCAGGCCCAGATGGGCGGCGATATCGGCCACACCGAAATCGGGGCGGTCCAACATGGTGCGGTAGATGGCCTCATCGCGGGTGGACAGCCCCAGCGCGCTCAGCACCGTTACCTCCCTGCACAGTGAAAGCGGCGCCTCCTGCGCCTTTTCTTCGACCCACTGTCGCCCGGTGAGATGGGGGCTGATTCAAAATTAAATCGAATGACCTGGCTTGCTCAGGGTGACTGCCGTTGACGGCTGGTAGCACCGGAGATTGCCTTGACTATCGAAGTCATTCACCCTGCAAGTCTTCTTCCATCCCCCCGCTCGCCCGTAATATAGATCAAGTGACCTTTTCCTCGCAAGGTCGTCCGAAATGCCCAGGGGAATCTCGCGGACGGTTACTCTCCGAAGTCGCATGCGCGGATTTCGGGCCCCGCTGAGCCCCTGACCTGGGCCGTCCGGCGAACGCCCCATTTTCCGCGGCGGCCGGCGATGCCGCCGCCCGCGCGGCCGCCGCTGGCGGAAGGCCGCCAGGCGGCCTCGCGCCAACCCCTAGCCGATGACATCAGGGGGTCGGCAACGCATTGTGGGGTGAGCCGCCCGGGGAAAGCGGTCCGTACGGGGCGGATGTCGAAGCATTCAGGCGAAGGAGAGTGCGAGAATCATGGCCTACCTCACGAAGATCGTCCGCCGGCACCTGGCCACGCTGGCAATTGTCGCGACCGC
This sequence comes from Sphaerisporangium sp. NPDC005288, assembly GCF_040607475.1. Lineage (NCBI taxonomy): Bacteria > Bacillati > Actinomycetota > Actinomycetes > Streptosporangiales > Streptosporangiaceae > Sphaerisporangium > Sphaerisporangium sp. NPDC005288. The sequence continues at coordinate 27,551 of NZ_JBEXGT010000014.1, forward strand.
TCTTGCGAGCGCCGCCATTATGTGGGTCGATCCCGGCATACCGTGGCAGCCTGACGGGGGTTTCGGCTGGGGCGACCCCCATGCCATGGGCGAGACCGTCGACTACGGCCCGCCCGACGGCACCGGTTTCGGCTGGGGGTTCGCCCTGCGGCCGGCCGACGGGCCGGCGGCCGGCGGCGCCGGGGCCGCGCCACCCGCCACGTCGGTGGGCCTCTGATGCGGATGTCCGCCCTGCGGGTCGCGCCCCTGGTCTCGTGCGACGCGGACGGCTGGCGGGAGCGGGTGCTGGTCAACGCCACGGCCGGGGACGGCCTCGAACACATCCAGGTGCGCGCCGGCCCCCAGGGCCTGGACATCTTCGCCTTTTACCGGGTGGCCACGGCGCAGGAGGCCGACGTCAGGCTCAGAAGACTGGTCGAGACCACGATCACGAACACACCTGAGCTCCAGTTCTGGAGAATCGTATAATTCCCGCACCTTGAAGGTGGTCTCGTGAGTGAGTCGTCGGAAACCGCTCCTTCATCGCTGGGGTTCCGCTATCTGGGTCCGCTGGAGGTACAGGCCGGAGGCCGCCGCCTGCGGATCGGCAGCCCTCGCCAGCGCGTCGTGCTGGCCATGCTCCTCCTGTCCTGCGACTGTGTGGTCTCCGTGGACAGCCTCGTCGACGCCGTCTGGGGCGGTTCGCCGCCCGCGACGGGCCGCACCCAGGTCGCCATCTGCATCGCCGCCCTGCGCAAGCTGTTCGCCGCCGCCGGCTACCACGACGTCATCGCCACCGTCTCCCCCGGCTACAAGCTGGTGTCGGAGGGCTGCCGCATCGACGGCGAGCAGTTCGTCGGCCTGGTGGAGGAGGGGCAGGCGGCCCTGCAGCAGGGACGCACGACCGAGGCCAGCGCCAAGCTGGACGAGGCGCTGAAACTGTGGTGGGGCCCCGCGCTCGCGGGCGTCCCGAGCTCCGTCGTCGAGGGCAAGGCGATCAGGCTGGAGGAGACCCGCCTGGCCGTCTACGAGGAGTCGCTGGCGCTCAAACTGGAACTGCGGCAGCACACCGACCTGGTGCCCGACCTCGCCGCCCTCGTCAGGGAACACCCGCTCAGGGAACGCGCGCGGGCGCTGCTCATGCTGGCGCAGTACCGCGGCGGGCGGCGCAGCGAGGCGCTGGAGATCTTCAACGAGGGCCGCAGGCGCCTGGTCGAGGACCTCGGCCTCGAACCGGGGCCGATCCTGCGCGACATGCAGGCGGCCATCTTCCGGGACGATCCCAAGCTCGCGTCGGTGCGCGCGCCGGTCCCGTCGGTGTGGACCAGGGTCGTGCCCGCGCAGCTCCCGCCGAGCGCGCCGCTGTTCACCGGCCGGCAGGCCGACCTGGCCGCGCTGGACGGGCTGCTCGACCAGCGCGCCCGGAGCGGCCCGGTGCCGGTGGGCGTGCTCACCGGCCGGGTCGGGGTGGGCAAGACGGCGCTGGCCGTGCACTGGGCGCACGGCGCCGCCGAGCACTTCCCCGACGGGCAACTGTTCGCCGACCTGCGCGGTTGGGATCCCGACCAGCCGGCCTCCGAGGCCGCGGCCGTGCTCAGCGGGTTCCTGCACGCCCTCGGCGTGCCGCTCGCCGAGATCCCGGCGCGACTGGAGGAGCAGACGTCGCTCTACAACAGCCTAGTGGACGGCCGCAAGGTGCTCGTCGTCATCGACAACGTGCGCAACGCCGCGCAGGCCCGGCCGCTGCTGCCGGGCAGCGGCACCTGCTGCGTGCTGCTGACCGGCCGCGCCCTGCCGGACGCGCACGGCAGCGTCCGGCTGCACCTGCGGCCGTTCAGGACCGCCGAGTCCTCCGCGCTGCTGCGCGGCATCATCGGCGAGGAGCGGGCCCGCGAGGACCCCGACTCGCTGGAACGGCTCGGCGAACTCTGCGACGGGATGCCGCTCGCGCTGTGGAGCGCGGCCCTGCGGCTCGCGGCGAGGAGCCACTGGACGCTGAAGGACCTGCTGCTGCGCCTGGAGGACCCCGAGCGGCGGCTGAGCGAGATCAGCCACGGCATCTGGGACGTCCGGGCGCGCATCGGCGCGAGCTACCGCGATCTGTCGCCGCGGGCCGCGCTCGCGCTGCGCCGGCTCGGGCTGCTCGGCATCCGCGACGTCACGCCGTGGATGGCGGCCACGCTGCTGGACTGCGGTCCGGCCGAGGCCGAGGACCTGATGGAGAACCTGCACGAGACCGGGTTCCTGGAGGTCGCCGCGCGCGACCAGGACGGCCGCCGCCGCTACCGTCTGCCGAGCCTGTTCGCGCAGTACGCCCGGGAGAAGAGCAGGGCCGACGCCCCCGGCGACACCGCGGGCAGCATGGCCGCCCGCGCCCAGTACGCCTGACCGGCGGCACGCGCACCTGACCGGCGTGCGGCCGATCCCATCGAGACCTCATCTGCGAAGGGCCGGGCGCGGTCGTCGCGCCCGGCCCCGCACTCCCTGCTAGGCGTTCGCCTCTTCCATGAGGCGGACCAGGCTGGCCGGGCGCATGTCGGTCCAGTTGGCCTCGATGTAGTCGAGGCACTCCTGCCGGCCGTTCTCGCCGAACACGTTGGTCCAGCCGGCGGGGACCTCGATGAAGGACGGCCACAGGGAGTGCTGGTTCTCGTCGTTCACCAGGACGAGGTAGGTGCCGTCGTTGTTCTCGAAGGGGTTGGTGGCCATGGTCGTCTCCTCAGGTGCTTGGTGTGGGCGGGGCCTGGACGTCGTGGGCGATCTCGCGGAGGTCCCAGCAGGGTGGCCCCCACTCCTCGCCCGCGTAGTGGTCGTGCAGCCAGGTCTCGGAGTAGATGGAGTCGAGGTAGCGTTCCCCGAGGTCGGGGGCTATGGTCAGCGCGGTGGTCTCCGCGTCGTACCCGCCCGCGGACAGCCACCGCAGGGCGCCGCTGACGACCGTGCCCGTCGAGCCGCCGAACAGGAACCCGTTGCTGGCCATGCGGTGGCAGGCCTGGATCGTGTCGGCCTCGCTGACGTGCACGACGTCGTCCACGAACGACTCGTCGAGCAGGGGAGGGCGCAGGCTCGTGCCCACCCCCGGGATCATCCGCGGGGTCGCGGGACCGCCGAAGGTGACCGAGCCGATGGCGTCCACCGCGACGATGGTCACCCGCGGGGAGTGCTCGCGGAAGTACCGCGCGCACCCCATCAGGGTCCCGGTGGTCCCCGCGCCGACGAACAGCACGTCGAGGTCGGGGAAGGCCGAGGCGATGGCGGGCGCCGTCCGCCGGTAGTGGGCCGTCCAGTTGCTGGGATTGGCGTACTGGTTGAGCCAGACGTAGCGGTCGTCCTCCGCGCACAGGCTCTGGACGTAGTCGATGCGCGCGCCGAGGAGTCCGTTGACGGGGTCGGGCGTGGTGATCACGTGCACCCGCGTGCCGTACAGCTCCATCATGCTTCGCACGGCGGGGTTGCAGCGGGCATCGGTAACGCACACGAACCCGTAACCCCTGCTGGCCGCGATGATGCTCAGGGCCAGGCCGAGGTTACCCGAGGAGGACTCCACCAGCGTCGAGCCCGGCAGGAGCCGGCCGCTGCGCTCGGCGGCCATCACCATCTCGGCGGCCGCCTTCATCTTGATGGAACCGCCGAAATTGAACCCTTCGTACTTGAGATACAGGCGTTGCCCGAACGTGGGCCGCAGGTCGACGTAGACGTCCTCTGCGTTGTACTGGAGTGGATCGCTGATCACCGGCACGATAAAAGGCTATACGGCGGCGATTTCTTGTGGTTATCAAAGCCTTTTCACCGGGCGGCGGAATGCCGTGCCCCGCTGCTACCATTTCAATGGGAAAGAATGACCCGAGGAGGGCGCGACGACCATGACAAGTCAGCGGTGGATTTCCTGGCGTCACCAGAATCCGGCGGCCGGTGCCCGCCTTTACTGCCTGCCCTACGCCGGCGGCGGCACCCGGATGTTCGACTCCTGGGCGGGGGCGCTCGGGCCGGGCGTCGAGGTCTGCCCCATCCTGCTCCCGGGCCGGGAGGACCGCATCTCTGAGGACCCGGTGGCTCGGCTGGACGAGCTGGTCCCGATGCTCATCGACGGCCTCGCCCCCACGATGACCAAGCCTTTCGCGCTGTACGGCCACAGTATGGGCGGCCTGGTCGCCTACGAGCTGGCGCTGCGGCTGTGCGAGAAGGGGAACGACGTGCCGGTGCGCGTCTACCTGTCGGGGTGCGGGCCGGCGGCCATCCCCGAGGGGCGCCGCCACCATCTGCTGCCCGACGAGGAGTTCATCGAGGAACTGCGTAAGATGAACGGGACGCCGCCGGAGTTCTTCGAGGACCGCGACCTGGTCGACCTGCTTCTGCCCACAATTCGGGCCGATTTCCAGCTTTCTGAGACCTCCGCCGCGGCCGAGGATTCCGTGCTGCCGGTCCCGATCACCGCGTTCGCCGGGGCGCAGGACCCGAGCGCGCCGCCGGACGACGTGCGCCGGTGGAGCGCGCACAGCGGCGCCGGTTTCGATTTCCACGTCTTTCCCGGCGACCATTTCTTCGTGCACGACTGCCCGGAGATGCTGGCCGCCGTCCGGGAGGGCCTTTCCCGATGACGGGGACGCGGGCCCATTCCCGGTGACCACGACAACGGGGGCCTTTCCGGTGACCGCCGTCCGGGCGGGCGCAGGGGAGAAGGCCGAGACCCTCCGGCCTCGGCCTTCTCCACGGCCGGGTCACCGGCCGTCGGCCCACCTTCCGTACTGCCGCAGCCCGTACAGCAGCGGGACGGTCTCCGCCAGGTCGTCGATGCGAAAGGGCTCGCCGAACACGATGCGCTGGCGGCCGATCAGCACGCTGTCGCTGACCCTGCAGTCGGCCACGGCGTGCGCGTCGTCCAGCAGGTGCGGCCCGCACCCCGGACGGCTCTCCCATCGCACGCCGTCGAAACGGTCCGGCGCCCCGGAGGCGAACAGCTCCGCCGTGCGCCTGGCCCGGTCGTGCAGCAGGTTGACCGCGAAGACGCGGCTGTCCAGCAGCGCCTTGAGCGTCGGGCTCTCGGCGCGGATGCCGATGATGAGCGTCGGCGGGTCGGTGGTCGCGCTGCACAGCGCCGAGCAGGTCATCCCCCACGGCCGGCCGTCGAGGCCGGTCGCCGTGATGATGGCGACCCCGCTCGGGAAACCGGACATGAAGCTGCGGAACCGGTCGGGAGTGGTCTCGGCGGGATGGTCGAGGCCGTCTCGTACGGCCCTCGGCGCCATGGTCATGTGATCACCGCTCGGCTAGGTGGATGGAGGAGGGCACGCCCGCCCCGACGCCCGTCGAGCGCGCGTACCGGTCGGTGACCAGCAGCAGCGGGCCGCTGAGCCCCGTGGTGACCAGCGCCATGACCAGCAGCGCCAGGTACATCGCGGGGGACAGGATCCCGGCGGTGAACCCGGCCTGCAGGACCACGATCTCGGTCAGGCCCCGGGTGTTCATCAGCGTCGCCAGGCGCATGCTGGAGGTGCGCGACCGGCCGCCCGCCCTCGCGCCCGCGTAGGCGCCGCCGAGCTTGGCCACGATGGCCAGCGCGGTGGCGATCGCGGTGGCCTCCCAGGAGAAGATCCGGTCGGGGCCGGCCACCACGACGGTGCCGGTGACCACGAACGTGACCGGCAGCAGCGACCGGCCGAGACGGCCCAGCGTCTCGGCCGCCTCCGTCCACGGGCCGCGCTCGGCCGCGCCCGGCCTGCCGGGCAGGGCCAGTCCGATGATCACCGCGCCGTACACCTCGGTGAGCCCGAGCCGCTTGGTCGCCAGGGCCGCGCCGGTGGCGGCCGCCGCGATCAGCACCAGCAGCACGACGCGGTGGCGTTCCGCGAGTGCCGCGACCCGCGCGGTGGCCGCCAGGCGGCGCAGCAGCACGGCCACCGCGCCGCCGGCCAGGACCACCGGGATGGTGACGAACCCGCCGCCGCCCTGCGTGAGCCCGATCGTGATCCCGAGCAGCACCCCGATGACCGCGTCGATGCCCGAGGCGCTCATCAGGGCGAGCCGCCCGTCCTCGGTGTGCTGCAGGCCGCGGTCGCGCAGGATGCCGGCCAGGACCGGCACGGCGGTGACGGTCAGCGCGATCGCCAGCATCAGCACCAGCGCCGCCGTGGGCGCCCCGCCGCGTAACAGCGGGTCGCCGTCCTTGAGCACCCACACGGCGAACAGGGCGCCCGCGGCGAGCGGGACCAGGGTCGCGCCCGCCGACAGCCACGCCACCTGCCGCAGGGAGTGCCCGCCGAAGGACTCGCGCATGTGGTGGGCCGCCCCCACCAGGAACATGGCCAGGCCGAGCTGCCCGGCGAACCGCAGGACCTCGAAGGCGGCCGAGCCGGTGAGGTCCCGGCCGAGCAGGGTGGCCGCCACCATGCCGAGGGCCAGGCACAGGGCGATCTCGATCACGACCTCCGGCTGGCTGAGCCGCCGTGCGGCCCAGCCGCCGCAGATCACGATGAGCGCGATCGCGGGAAGCAGCAGCAACACGTACATCTGTTCTCCTAGCGGTGCATCTGGGCGAGGTACTCGTACTGGCTGGGCAGTCGTTTCACCAGGTCCAGCGACTCGTCCTTGAGCATCTGGAACTCCTTGTCGGCCGCCGTGCCGTCCATCAGCGCGAGCGCGGGCGTCGGCTTCATCGGGACGCCGCCCATGCCGAGGAGGATCGCCAGGTAGGAGTAGGACTCGAAACCGTGGTAGCGCGGGAAAATGGTGTCGGCCGCGGGCGGCTTGGAGCGCCACTGGTCGAAACGCTCCTGCAGCCCGTCCGGCGTCGTGCGGGTCTTCGCGTCGCGCCAGTACGCGTTGTCGTTGCGGGCCGCCGCCTTGTAGTGCAGGACGAGGAACTCGCGCACGCCGTCGATGGCGTCGGCCATGACGCGATTGTAGGAGTCGGTCAGCGCGGAATCCCAGCCCAGGGCGGGGAAATGCTTCACCAGCTGTTCGATGCCGTGCTGGATGAAGAAGATGCCGGTGGACTCCAGCGGTTCGACGAAGCCGCAGGACAACCCGATGGCCACGCAGTTGCCGACCCACGGGTTGCGGGTGCGGCCGACGCGCATGCGGATGTGGTTGGCCTCCATCTCCTCGGCCTGCGGGCCGACGAACTCGCGCAGGGTGCGCTCGGCCTCCTCTGGGGTGCTGTAGTCGCTGGCGTAGACGTAACCGGTGCCGATCCGGCCGAACAGCGGGATGGTCCAGATCCAGCCGGCGTCCTGGGCGGTCGCCGTGGTGCACGGCCGCAGGCCCTTCTCCTCCATGTCCACCGGCACCCGCAGCGCCACCGCGCTGTCGTTGGGCAGGGTGTCCTGGAAGGAGATGAACGGCTCCTCCATCGTCTTGTTGATCAGCAGGCCGCGGAAGCCGGTGCAGTCGACGAACAGGTCGCCGGTGACGTCGCCGTGCTCGGCCGTCCGCACGTGGCTGATCCAGCCGCGTTCGTCGCGTCCCACCTCGACGACGTCGTCCAGGATCTGGGTGACCCCGCGCTCCTTGGCGTAGCCGGACAGGTAGTTCGCGAGCAGGGAGGCGTCGAAGTGGTAGGCGTAGGGGAACTGCGTGCCCTGGTCGAGCAGGGTCGTGCGGGTGGTCTCCGCCGGCTCCCTGCCCTCGACGAAGTCCTGCTCGAAGAGCCGGCCGTCCAGATACCGCGGCGAGCGCTTGTTGTCGCAGATCGAGGCCATCAGGAACACGTCCCGGTCGAACCGCTCGCTGGGCTTCTTGTGCAGCCACCAGTCGGTCATCGGGAAGCCGTCGACGATCCTCAGCCGCTCGAAGGGGTGGTAGAAGTAGTGGCCCTTCTCACGCCAGTTCTCGAACCTGATGCCGAGCTTGTAGCTGGCGTTGCAGTGCGGCATCCAGTCCTGCTCGCGCAGGCCCAGGTACTCGAAGAAGTGCCGCACGGTGCTGAAGGTGGCCTCGCCCACGCCGATGGTGGAGATCCTCTTGGACTCGACCAGGGTGACCGAGACGCGGTCGCCGAACGCCGAGGCGAGGTAGGAGGCCGTCATCCAGCCCGCGGTTCCGCCACCGACGATGACAACGTTTTTGAGCATGACAAACCATCCGTTCGTGTCGCTTGGGTTGATCGAGTGATGCCGCGCCGGTCAGTGGTGGCCGCGGCGGGTGTACTGCGTGACCGAGATCGGGACGAAGACGACCAGGATCACGGCGATCCAGGCGAGGGCGCCGGCGATCGGGCCCGCGGCCGCGCGTCCGTCCAGCAGGCCCCGGGAGGCGTTCACGACGAGGGTCACCGGGTTGACGTCGGCGAAGACCCGCAGCCAGGCGGGCATGCCCTCGGTGGGGACCAGTGCGGAGCTGCCGAACTGGAAGGGCAGCACCCACAGGGAGGTGAGGGTCGAGACGGTGGTGATGCTGCGCACCGAGACGCCGATGCAGACGGCGATCCAGGACAGGGCGACGCCGAACCCGAGCAGCAGCGCCACGGCCGCGGCGGCTCCGGCGAGGCCGCCGCCGATGCGGAACCCGATGAGGGTCGAGCAGGCCAGGATCACCACGAGGCTGAGCAGCATGCGCAGGGCGTCCGCGGCGACCCTGCCGGACAGCAGGGCCGAGCGGGCGACGGGCAGGGTGCGGAACCGGTCGACGACGCCGGAGTTGAAGTCGACGGCCATGCCGACGCCGGTGTTGCGCGAGACGATCATGAGGTTGATGGCCATGATGCCCGGGACGAAGAACTGCGCGTAGTCGGCCGTCCCGCCGGCGATGGCCCCGCCGAAGACCGACACGAAGATGACCGAGATGAGCACGGGGGTCAGGGTCGCGTCGAGGATCAGACCCGGGTCGTTCCTGAACTGGGCGATGTTGCGCCGGGTCATCACCGAGGCGTGCCGGACGGCGTCCATCGCGGTCAGTGCCTGGCTCACGGGTCCTCCTGGGGCGGGCCGGTCGGGGTGGGGCTCACGGGTCCTCCTCGTCGGGTCACGGGTCCTTCTCGCCCGGCCGCGAATCCTCGTCGCCCGGTCGCGGGTCCTTGTCGCCGGGCCGCGGGTCGTTCTCGCCGGGCCGCGGGTCGTTCTCGCCGGCTCGCGGGTCGTTCTCGCCGGGTCCTGGGTCCTTGTCGCGGGGTCACTGGTCCTCCCGGTCGCGGGGCACGCTGGTCAGGGCGAGGAACGCCTCGTCGAGGCTGGGTGTGCGGGTCTCGAAGCCGGTGACGACGATGTCCGCGCCGGCCAGGGCCCGCAGCGCGGCCGTCAGGTGGTCGTCCCTGGTGAGCGGCATGCGCAGCACGCCGTCCTCGCCGTCGCCCGCCGGGGCCAGGCCGGCGGCGCGCAGCGCGGACCGCGCCGTCTCGAGGTCGGCCGTGGCGGCCGTGCGGACGTGCAGCATCTGGCCGCCGATGCGCGAACGCAGCTCCTTGGGGGTGCCGGCGGCGACCACCAGGCCGCGGTCGACGACCACCACGTCACCGGCGAGGGCCTCGGCCTCCTCCATGTGCTGGGTGGTCAGCAGCAGGGTCATGCCCTCGTCGGTCAGGCCGCGGATGAGGTCCCACAGCTCCTTGCGGCTGTGCGGGTCAAGGCCGGTCGATGGCTCGTCGAGGTAGAGGATGCCCGGCCGGCCGATGAGGCTCGCGGCCAGGTCCAGGCGGCGGCGCTGCCCGCCGGAGTACCCGCCGGCCGCGCGGCCCGCCATCGCGCCGAGCCCGAACAGCTCCAGCAGTTCCTCGGCGCGGGCCCTTGCGGCGCGGGGGCGCAGCCCCAGCAGCCGGGCGACGACGTAGAGGTTCTCGCGTCCGGAGACGCCCTGGTCGACGGTGGCGTACTGGCCGACGACCGCGATGGCCCGCCGGACCAGGTGCGGCTCGCGCACCACGTCGTGGCCGCCGACGGACGCCGTGCCGGAGTCGGGGCGCTCCAGCGTGGACAGGATGCGGACGATGGTGGTCTTGCCCGCGCCGTTCGGCCCGAGCAGGCCGAGGACCGTGCCAGGACGCACCTCCAGGTCGACGCCCTGGAGCGCGTGGACCTTGCCGAACCGCTTGGTCAGCCCCTGGACGCGGATGCCGCCGCCGTTCACCGCGCCGTTCACGGTGCCGTTCACGGGGCCGTTCACCGGGCCGTTCACCGGGGCGCCAGACGCACGGGGTCTCCCATGGCGACGACCACCTCGCGCGGCCCCTGGTAGGGCTCGCGGCTGTGCGCCATCCGGAGGTTGTCGACGATCATCAGATCCCCCTTCCGCCACGGTTCGCGCAGGGTGCACGTCTCGTAGACCTTGTTGATCAGATCCACCTCGGCGGCGCCGACCGGTTCGCCGTCGCCGTAGGAGGTGTTGAAGGGCAGGCGCTCGGGTCCGTACACCTCGAGGAGGTACTCGCGGACCTCCGGCGCCATGGTCCAGGCGTTGAGGAAGGCGATCTGGTTGAACCAGGACCGCCGTCCGGTGAGCGGGTGGGCCAGCACCGCGGCCCTGCGCTGGCGGGTGGACAGCGTGCCGTCCGGGCCCCACCGGTACTCGATGGCGTTGCCGGCGCAGTACCGCTCGACCTCGGCGCGGTCGCCGGTGCCGAAGGCCGCCTGCCAGGGCAGGCCGACGTCGTCGCCGTAGTGCCGGTGGAGCAGCCACCCCTCCCGCTCGAACCGCTCGGTCAGCGCGCCGCCCAGCCTGGCCAGCACCTCCTGGCCGTCGGCCAGCCCGGTGACCCCGCCCTTGGCGGGGGCGGTCAGGCAGCCGAAGAGCAGCAGCCGGGGCACGGTCAGGGAGTGGCTGAGCTCGTGGTGCATGCACATCGGCTGGTCGGGCGGCCACTCGGCGGAGGAGTACAGGCCGTGTCCGTGGTCGGCGCGAGGGGCGAACCCCTCCCGCTCGACGGCCGGCTCGGCGAGCAGCTCCTTCGCGTAGCCGCGCATGCCGTCGAGGTCGGTGAGGTCCAGGCCGCGCAGCAGCACGGCGCCGTGCTCGGCGACCGTCGCGTACAGCTCGTCGCGGTGGTCGCGGACCCAGTCCGGGCCCGCGCCTTGGGGGACGCCGAGGATCGGCGGCCTGTCCGGGTGGTGCACGGGGGTCGGCATCCGCCGGTCGCCTCCATCGATGTGGGCCGCGAAGGCCGCGAGCACGGGGTGGTCGGCGAGTTCGCGCACGGTCGTCGCCCTGCCGAGCCTGGCCAGGAACCTGATGGCCGACAGCGAGGTGCCGCCCAGCGCGAAGAAGTCGTCGGCGCGGCCGACGCGGCCGGCGGGCAGGGACAGGACCTGCTCCCACAGCGCGGCGACGCGCCGTTCGGCGGGGGTGCGCGGGGGCAGGTCGCCGGCCGGCCGGGGCGTCTCCCGGGCCAGGACGGCCAGGCTCTTCTTGTCGACCTTGCCGTTGCCGGTCAGCGGCAGCGCGTCCAGCCGGTGGAAGCGCTCGGGCACCATGTAGACCGGCAGGGCCGCGCCGAGCGAGGCCCGCAGGTCGTCCTCGGGGATGTCCGCGCCGGCCGAGTAGAACGCCGCCAGTTGCGGGCCGCCGCCGCTCTCGGCGACCAGGACGGCCCCGTCGCGCACGCCGGGCACGCGCAGCAGCCGTCCCTCCACCTCGCCCAGCTCGACGCGGTGGCCGCGGATCTTCACCTGGGCGTCCCTGCGGCCGAGGAAGGCCAGCTTGCCGTCCGGCCGCCACCGGCCGAAGTCGCCCGAGCGGTACAGCCGCAGGCCGGGCCGGTGCGGGTCGCCGGTGAAGGCGAGGCGCGTGCGCTCGGGGTCGCCGATGTACTCCCTGGCCACGCACCGCCCCGAGAAGACGATCTCACCGGGCGAGCCGAGCGGCACCGGCCACAGGTTCTCGTCCACGACGTAGACGCGGGCGCCGGGGATGGCCGCGCCGAGCGGCACCCCTTCGCCGTCGGGCGCGCGTTCCAGCAGTTCGTGGTTGGTGTCGTCGTGGGTCTCGGTGAGCCCGTAGGCGTTGAGCACCCCGACGCCGGGGAAGCGGGCGAACCAGCGGACCAGCAGCTCCTTCTTCACCGCCTCGCCGGTGACCGAGACGAAGCGCAGGTCGGGCAGGGCGCGCGGCTCGTCGTCGAGGTGGGCGAGCACGGCCTCCAGGTAGGAGGGGACGAGCTGGGCCACGGTGACGCGGCGCTCGGCGAGCGTGGCGGCGAAGCGCCGCACGTCCAGGATCACCTCCTGCTCGACGATGAGCGTGCGGGCGCCGGCCATGGGGGCGGCGAGCAGTTGCCACAGCGAGATGTCGAAGCACTGGGGCGCGGTCTGCGCGACCACGTCGCCCGGCGCGATGCGCAGGTCCTCGATCTTGGCGTACAGGTGGTTGAGCATGCCCGCGTGCTCGCACACCGCGCCCTTGGGCAGGCCGGTGGAGCCCGAGGTGAAGTAGATGTAGGCGGCCTGGCCGGCGGCGACGGGAATGCCCGGGTCGTCCTCGCGGGTGACGCCGGCGACGGCGTCCGCGTAGGTGACCACCTCGCCCGCGCCCTCCACCGGGCCGTGGCCCAGCACGAAGCGGCACGCGCTGCGTTCCAGCATGGTGGCGACGCGGTCGGCGGGGAAGCCCGGGTCGACGGGCAGGTAGACCCCGCCCGCCTTGAGGATCGCGATGACCGCGGCCATCCAGTCCAGGTCGCGCTCCGCCGCCACGGCGACGACGTCCTCGGCGGCCAGCCCGCGGGCGAGCAGCCCCCAGGCGAGGCGGTTGGCGCGGGCGTTCAGCTCGGCGTAGGTCAGCTCCACGCCGCCGCGGGCCGCGGCCACCTCGGCGGGGCGCTCGCGCGCCCGCTCCTCGAACAGCTCGTGGAAGCGCCGGTCGGGCAGCTCGCGGGGCGGGCCCGCCAGCACGTCGAGCTGGTGGCGCAGCTCCTGCTCCGCCAGCAGGCTCCGCTCCCCGTGGGGGGCGTCCAGGTCGCGGGCGGCGAGCTCCAGGGCCGTGCGGTAGTAGCCGGCGATCCTGCCCGCGTACTCCTCGTCCACCACGTCGGTGCGGTAGCGCAGCAGCAGCCGCCCACGGGGCAGGTCCACCTCGGCCCGCAGCACGACCTCGCCGAGACCGGCGTCCGGGTCGCCCCCGCCGAGGTCCAGGACCGTCTCGAACCACATGGCCTCGGGGCCGAGCTCCGCGCGCAGGGCCGCCACCGGGTAGCCGGCGTGCCGCCGCAGCTCCTCCTCGGCGCGCGAGGCCGCGGCGGTCAGCTCGCGCCACGTGCCGTCGCCGACGGTGATCCGGCAGGGGAGCGCCTCGGCCGCCCCGGGGGCGCGGTAACCGGTGGCCACCGTCGTCTCGCCGGACAGCGCCGCGAGCACCTTGGCGTGCGCGGCGAGCAGCGTCGCCGGCGACGGAGCCGGTGGCGCGGGGGAGCCGGGCGTCTCGGGGGACAAAGCGGACGGGGGGAACAGGGGAAAACCGCGCGAGGCCTCGCCTGCGTATCCATGCGACCAGCGGGGCAGCCGTGTGCCGCCTCCCGCTGCGAGTGTTTCGCGCCAGTATTCTTGGTTTCCCCTGTCGGGCACCGTGCCCACCTCCATATTTGTTCCTGTCCCGCAGACTATGGAGGCGTCATATCCGGCACATATCATCTGCTTTTCATAGACGGGTGAAAACGAGCCGATAAGTCGCCGCCCTAGCGTTCGGGCATGGCTATGGTGACGGGCCGAATTGGCGGCGCTCCGGCGAACCTCCTGCACGAGGAGGTGCTGGAGCCGCAGTTCTCCTATGAGGTGCGGCATCTCCTGCCGCACTACCTCCACATTGAGAAGGTGCTGCTGCTCGAATACCGGCGGATGGGGATTCTGGCGCCCGAGGAGGCCGGGGGAATCGCGAGCGCCCTGCACGCGATCACTCCCGAGGACCTCACCGCCGACCCCGAGGAGAATCTGTCCGACATCTCCTTCGGCATCGAGCGCCTGGTGGCCGCGCGGTCCTGCGCGCCGGCGCCGCGCTGGCACGTCGACCGGAGCAGGAACGACGCGCAGGCCTGCGCGCAGCTCATGTTCGGCCGCGAGCGGACCCTGGGGATCGCCGAGGGCCTGGTCGCCTGCGTGGACGCCGCGCACCGGCTGGCCGCCCGGCACACCGAGGCGCCGATGCCGGGGTACACCCACCTCCAGGCGGCCCAGGTGATCACCCCGGGCTTCTATCTCAGCGCGCTGTCGGACCACCTGCTGCACACGCTGCGCCGCCTGCTCGCGACCTACGACCACGCCGACCTGTCCCCCCTCGGGGCGGGCGCCATGGCCGGTCAGGAGCTGCCTTGGGACAGGGCGGCGATGGCTGGGCACCTGGGCTTCGCCGGGCCGCGGACGCACGCGCTCGCCGCCGTCGCCTCCCGGGCGTGGATGCTGGAGCTCGCGGCCGAGGCGGCGACCTTCGCCACCGGGCTGAACAGGTTCGTCAGCGACCTGATGACCTGGGCCGGCAGCCACTACGGGCTGGTCGAGCTGCCCGACGAGCTGGCCGGGATCTCCTCGGCGATGCCGCAGAAGAAGAACTACCCGCTGCTGGAGCGCATCCGCGGCCGGACGGCGCACCTGCTGTCGTGGTTCGTCGACGTCGCCGCCGCCCAGCGCGGCACGCCGTACAGCAACACCGTCGAGGTGGGCAAGGAGGGCGGCGCGCAGCTCGACTCCGCGACGCGCACCTTCGCCTCTGTACTCGGCCTGCTCACGCTGGTGCTGGACAACGCCGTCTTCCCCGCCGCGCGGGGACGCGAGCTGTGCGCCGGGGAGCACCTCGGCGGCTTCTCGCTGGCCAACCGGCTGACCCTGGACGCGGGCGTGCCGTGGCGGACGGCGCAGGTCATCGCGGGGCGCTACATCGTCGCCATGATCGCCGAGGGGACGCCCGCCGACCCGGAGGCGCTGGAGCGCGTCTGCGCCGGAGCCGGCCACCCGGTGGCCGACGCGGCCGGCCTGCTGGACGGCACGCTCGAACCGGGCGCCGGACTGCGGCGCAAGCGCTCGCTGGGTTCGGCGCACCCCGACGAGGTCCGCGCGATGCTGACCGGCCAGGGCGAGGAACTGGCCGTCCTGGCGAGGGAGTGGTCGGCGCGCCGCCGGCGGGCCGAGGCGTCGGTGGCCGCCGTGGACGGGCTCCTCGGTCTCGAGTCCCGGTCGTGATCGGCACAGGGGTGGCCTACGGGACCTTCGGCGAGCTCATGCAAGGGCAGCTCGCCGGCGGCGGCCAGGACTTCCTGGTGACGCTCCCCATCCCGAGGTCCAGCCGGGCGACCTTCCGCCTGGACCCGAAGTCCGCGCAGGTCACCGTGGTGCCCGGGCACAAGAGCAAGTCGCTGCGGGTCGCGAGGGCCCTGCTGGAGGAGCACGGCGTGCGGACCGGCGGCGTGCTGACCGTGCAGAGCGACCTGCCGGAGGGCAAGGGGTTCAGCAGTTCCTCCGCCGACCTGGTGGCGACCGCCCGCGCGGTCGGCGAGGCCATCGGGGCCGTGCCGCAGGCCGCCGAGATCGAGTCGCTGCTGCGGCCCATCGAGCCGACCGACGGCGTCATGTACGACGGCGCCGTCGCCTTCCTGCACCGCGAGGTGCGCCTGCTCACCCGGCTCGGCCACCTGCCTCCGCTGACGATCGTCAGCGTCGACGAGGGCGGCAGCGTCGACACCATCGCCTTCAACCGGCGTCCCAAGCCCTTCTCCGACGACGACAGGAAGGAGTACGCGCGGCTGCTGGACATGCTCGTGGTCGCCGTGGCCGCCGGCGACGTGGCCGACATCGGGCACGTCGCCACCCAGAGCGCGATCCTCAACCAGCGGCTCAACCCCAAGACCACGATGCGGTCGATGCGCCAGATCTGCGAGGAGGTCGGCGGCCTCGGCGTCGCGGTCGCGCACAGCGGCACCGCCATCGGCCTGCTGCTGGACATCGCCGACCCGCGTTACCGCGACCGGCTCGGCCGCGCCGAGAGGGCGTGCGCGCGGCTGGCGGGACACGCGCACGTCGACCATTCGCTCACCGCCGACGCAGAGGAGGTCCGGTGCTTCACAACAACGTGATCGACGCGATCGGGCACACCCCGCTGGTATCGCTCGACCTGGGCGGCGCAGCGGTCTACGCCAAGCTGGAACTGCAGAACCTGTTCGCGATGAAGGACCGGGTCGCCCGGCAGGTCATCCTGTCCGCCCGCGAGTCGGGCGAGCTGGCCCCGGGCGCGGCCATCGTCGAGAGCTCCTCGGGGACCATGGCGCTCGGCGTCGCGCTGGTCGGCACCGCGCTCGGCCACCCGGTGCACATCGTCACCGACCCGCGGATCGACCCGATCACCCTGGCCAAGCTCCGCTTCCTGGGCTGCTCGGTGCACATCGTCGACAAGATGACCTCCCACGGCTGGCAGAGCGCCCGCCTGGAGCGGCTGGAACTGCTGCGCGCCGAGCTGCCCGGGTCGTTCTGGCCCCGGCAGTACAGCAACCCCGACAACCCGCGGGCCTACGCCACCCTCGCCGCCGAACTGCTGGCCGACCTCGGGCACATCGACGTGCTGGTCGGCGCGGTCGGCAGCGGCGGCTCGCTGTGCGGCACCTCGCGGGCCCTGCGCGAGACGCTGCCCGAGCTGTGGACGGTCGGCGTGGACTGCGTCGGCAGCGTCATCTTCGGCCAGCCCGACCTGCCGGGACGGCTGCAGAGCGGCCTGGGCAACAGCCTGGTCCCCGACAACGTGGACCACTCGCTGATCGACGAGGTGCACTGGCTCAACGACCGCGAGGCGTTCCAGGCGACCGCCGACCTGGCAGCCGAGCAGCAGATCTTCGGCGGCAACACCGCCGGCTCGGTGTACGGGGTGCTGCGCCACCTGGCCCGCAGGGAGGGCCCCGGCACCCGGATCGTCGGCATCATGCCCGACCGCGGCGACCGCTACTGCGCCACCGTCTACGACGAGGGCCACTGGCTGGAGAAGGACCTGCACGGCATGCCCGTCGCCGACGCGCCCGTGGAGGTCGACGCCTCCCAGACCGTGACGACCTGGTCCAACTGCTTCCCCGGGCCGAGACGCCGGGAGGTGCGATGCGAGGCCGCCTTGCCTGCGTAGAGGCCAACACCACCGGCACCGGCATGATCGCGCTGCGGACCGCGGGCGAGCTCGGCCTGGACCCGCTGTTCCTCACCGGCGGACCGGAGCGCTACCGGGGCCTCGCGGCGACCGGCGCGCAGGTGGTGCGCTGCGACACCAACGACCCCGGCTCGCTCCTGGCCGCCGTCGCCCCCTACGCGGCCGAGCTGTGCGGAGTGACCACCACCAGCGACTTCTACGTCGCCACCGTCGCCGAGCTGGCGGCCCACCTGGGGCTGCCGGGCAACCCGCCCGAGGCGGTGCGGATCTGCCGGGACAAGGGCCGCACGCGGCGGGCGCTGGCCAAGGCCGGGCTCCGGCAGCCGCGCTTCGCCGTGGTCCACGACCGGAGTGAGACCTCCGCGGCCGTCGCGCGGGTGGGGCTGCCGTGCGTGGTCAAGCCGGTCGGCGGCTCGGGGTCCGAGGACGTCCGGCTGTGCGCGACCCTGGCCGAGGCGCTGGCCCAGGTGGCCCGGGTGCTGTCGGTGCGGGTCAACGTCCGGGGCCAGGTGTGCGAGCCGGCGGCGCTGGTCGAGGAGTACCTGGAAGGCCCCGAGTTCAGCGTCGAGATGGTGCACACGGACGGCGAGGCCAGGTGCGTCGGGATCGTCGCCAAGTCGCTCACCGGGCACCCGTACTTCGTCGAGTCCGGCCATCTGTACCCCGCGGCCGTCGGCGCCGCCGACGGCGAGGCGATGCGCGAGACGGTCCGCCTCGCGCTCGCGGCGGTCGGCGTCCAGCACGGCCCCACCCACACCGAGGTCAGGCTCCTGCCCGACGGCGTGGCGGTGGTGGAGATCAACCCGCGCCTGGCCGGCGGCATGATCCCCGAGCTGATCTCCCTGGTCGACGGCCTGGACCTGCTCGAACAGCAGATCCGCGGCGCCATCGGCGCGCCGGTGACGCTGGAGCAGAGGCACGAGGGCTACGCGGGCATCCGGTTCCTGGTCGCCGACCGCGCCGGCGAGGTCCGCGCCGTCTCCGGCGTGGAGCGGGCGGCGGCGCTGCCGGGCGTCGCGCGGGTCGGCGTCACCGCGGCGCCGGGCACGCGGGTGGGCCCGCCGCGCAGCGCCTACGACCGGTTCGGCCACGTGATCGCGCGCGGCGGGACCGTCACCGAACTCACCGAACGGCTGGACCTGGCGGCCGCGGCCCTGCGCGTGGAGGTGGGCGAATGATCCGGCACATCGTGCTCTTCAAGTTCAAGCCCGGGCACACCTGGGCGGACGAGCGCGCCATCGAGGCGGAGCGCATGTCGGCCGACGTCGGCGCGGAGGTGGAGGACCTCCTCGAATGGCGGACCGGCCGGAACATCTCCGAGCGCCCCATCGCCTACGACTTCGCCGTCATCGGCCTGGTCCGCGACGCGGACGCGCTCCAGAGATACCTCCTCCACCCCTTCCACCAGAAGTCGGCGGCGCTCTGGCGAGAGATCAGCGACTGGGTCATCGCCGACCTCGAAGAGTAGAGACACGAGGCTTTCGATGTTCACGATTCACCACCCCGAGCTCGACGAGATGGCCAGGTCGCTGCGGGATCTGCACCGGGAGTTCCTGGCCGGGCAGTGGGACGAGGCGCGCGTGGCCGCGCACCAGGCCCGCCTGCTCCGCCAGACCATCTCCTACGTCAAGGAGCGCTCCCCGTTCTACCGCGCCAGGCTCGACGGGGCGGCCGAGGACGACGACCTGGGCTCGCTGCCCTTCACCACCAAACAGGACCTGCGCGACGCGCAGTTCGACATGCTGTCCCGCCCGATGCACGAGGCGTGGATCTTCTACGAGACCACCGGCACCACCGGCAGGGCCACCCCCTGCCCGCGCGACAACACCGACACCCTGCACAACAACACCGTGCTCACCGCCTACTACCAGACGGTGTTCGACCAGTACGGCGACCGGCAGGTCGTCGGGGTCTCCGGCCCCTCGGAGCTGCACGCGACCGGCGACACCTTCGGCGACGTGTGCCGCAACCTCGGCATCGCCGTCGCCAAGATGTGGCCGCACTCGCCGATGATCGGCTTCGACCGCGCGCTCGAGGTCATGCGCATGCTGCCCGTCACCGGGCTGTTCGCGACGCCCGGCATGGCGCTGTCGCTGGCCAAGAAGGCCAGGGAGGCCGGCCTGGACCCGGCCGCCGACTTCTCGCTGGACGTGCTCATGCTCACCGGCGAGCTGGCCTCGCCGAGCCTGCTCGCCGGGATCGGCGCCCTGTGGGGCGCGCGCGCCTACAACGCCCTGTACGCCTCGCAGGAGGCGTCCGTCCTCGCCGCCTCGGGCGCGGACGGCGGCCTGTACACCGCGCCGCTGATCAACCACTACGAGGTCATCGACCCGGTGACGCTGCGGCCCGCGCGGGCCGACGGCGCCGGCGTGCGCCAGGGCGAGCTGGTGATCACCAACCTCTACCAGGGCGCCAAGCCGCTGGTGCGCTACCGGACCGGCGACATGGTGCGCATGCACCCGGTGGCGCCGGGCGCGACGATCCCCGCGCCGCGGGTGGAGGTGCTCGGCCGGGTGGGCGACCAGATCATGCTGAACGGCCACGCCGTCACCGGCTACGACCTGGAGGACCTGCTGCTGCGGCACGTGGGCGGCTTCATGGACTACCAGATCAGGCTGGAGCGCACGCCCCTCGGCGAGGACCGGGTCGACCTGATGCTGCACGGCGCCTCCGAGAGCCACCCGGGCCTGGTGCTCGCCCAGGAGGAGTGCCGCGAGGTGCTCGGCACCGAGCTGGTCGTCTCCTTCGGCGACCCGGGGAGCATCACGAGCACGGGCGCGATGGTGAGCTGGAAGGCCGCCCGCGTGGTGGACGGCCGCGGCGACGAGCCGGCCCGCGACGACCGCGAGTCCCGCGCCGCCCTCGCCCTGGCCGCGAGGAGAGGGTGATGCGGCCGCTGCCGGGCCGCTGGGTCTACCACCGCGTCCAGAACGAGGGGGGGTTCGTCCGCTTCGACGACGTCCGCCTGCCGCCGACCACCCAGGGCCTGCACTACGGCACCGGGGCGTTCGAGGGCATCAGGGCGCACGCGGCCGCGGGCGGCGGGCGGGTGCACCTGTTCCGGGTGCGGGACCACTACCGCCGCTTCCTGCGGTCGTGCCGGCTGCTGCGCATCGAGGTGGGGCTGAGCGCCGACGAGCTGGCCGACCTCACCGTGGAGCTGCTGCGCCGCAACGGCGACATGGGCGACGTCTACATCCGGCCGCTGGCCTACAAGCTCGGCCTGCTGCCGGGCACCCCGCCGGGGGTGGGCCTGGGCGGGATCTCCGAGGCGGTCACGATCGTCGCCTCCCGCCTGGGCGCCTACACCCCGCCGGGCGGCGTCCGGTGCCTGGTCAGCTCGTGGCGCAGGCCCTCGCGCGCGGCCGTCCCCGTCCAGGCCAAGATCACCGGCGGGTACGTCAACAGCGCGCTGGCCGTCGAGGACGCGCGCGCGGCCGGCTACGACGACGCGATCCTGCTCAACGACGCCGGGCAGGTCGCCGAGGCCAGCACGGCCAACGTCTTCGCGGTGCGCGGCGGCGCCCTGCTCACGCCGCCGCCCGACGCCGACATCCTGCCCGGAATCACCCGGGACACGGTGCTCACGCTGGCGGCCGACCTCGGCCTGACCGCCGCCGAGCGGCCGCTGCACCCCGCCGACCTGCTGCTGGCCGACGAGGTCTTCCTCACCGGCACCGGCGTCGGCCTCACCCCGGTGATCGTGGTCAACGGCAGGCCGATCGGGACCGGGGAGCGCGGCCCGGTCACCTCCCGGCTCGTGGAGCGCTACCGCCAGGTGGTCAGGGCCGAGCGGGAGGACGCCCGCGGGTGGCTGACCGCGGTGGAACCGGGTGTGCCGGACTCAAACAGGGGCGAGCCAGTGGAGCGACCGGCATGAAAGGAGCGAGCGGGATGGAACTGCTCGGGTGGATGGAGATCGACGCGCTGAGCCGGGTGGTGCTGAAGGAGATAGGAACGCTCGGCCCCGCGGGGACGAGCAGCGAGACGGCCGCCACCCTGCTGTGGGAGAAGCTCTCCGAGCTGCCGAGCGAACCGCAGCTCTCGCTGTACGACACCTACGAGGGGGCGTGCGACGCCCTACTCAACCGGGACATCAGCCACTTCATCGTGGCCAACGCCTACCGGGCGGTCAACGAGTTCTACATGGACACGCGGCTCGCCCTGGCGGGGGCGTTCATCATGGACACCCCGCTGTACGGGCTGGCCAAGTCGCGCGGCAACGACGCCCTGCCCGTGCGGCCGTCGATCGCCACGCACCCGGCGCCCGCCCCGCTGATCGCCCAGCTGCTGCCCGCGCCGTTCGCGCAGGGCAAGGTCATGATCATGAACTCGACCAGCGCGGCGGCCATGGCCGCGAGCGGCGGGTTCAGCGACCTGGCGCTCACCACGGCCCCGGCCGTGGACCACTACGGCCTGGAGTTCATCTCGCGCACCCGGCCCATCCGCATGGTCTGGTCGGTGTTCGTCCTGGACGACCTGGACGCCACCGCCGCCGACATCCACAGGGAGAACGCCGATGTTGTTCCTCGATAGCGGGGCGGTGCGCAAGGCCCTGCCCATGGAGCGGGCGATCGGCCTGATGGCCGGCGTCATGCGCTCCTACAGCGGGGGAGAGGTCACCCAGCCGCTGCGCACCATCCTGCGGCCCCCGGGCGAGGGCGGCGTCTTCGCGTCCATGCCCTGCCACGTCACCGGCGACCTGCCCGGATACGGCCTCAAGGCGATCATGCTGCGGCCCGGCAACCGGGACAGGGGCCTGCCCGTGCACATCGGCGTGGTCCTGGTCTTCGACCCCGAGACCGGGTACCCGCTGGCGCTGCTGGACGGCGCCGAGCTGACCGCGATCCGCACCGCCGCCGTCTCGGCGGTGGCCACCGACACGCTGGCGCTCCCCGGCGCCGGCGACCTGGCCGTCATCGGGTCGGGCGTGCAGGCCCGCTCCCACCTCGAAGCCCTCGCGCTCGTGCGCGACCTGCGCAGGGTCCGTGTGTACAGCCCCACGGAAGGGCGCGCCGAGGACTTCCGGCGCTGGGCCGCGTCCTGGTTGGCGGTCCCCGTCGAGGTGACGCCCACGGCCGGCGACGCGCTGGCGGGCGCCGACCTGGTCTGCACCGCCACCTCCGCCAAGGAGCCGGTCGTCTTCGGGCGCGACCTCGCGCCCGGCGCGCACGTCAACGCGGTCGGCGCCTCGGTCGCCGACGCGCGCGAGCTGTCCGGCGACGCGGTCGCCAGGTGCGCGGTGTTCGTGGACAGCAGGGAGTCGGCGGCGAGCGAGTCGGGCGACCTGCGCGTCCCGCTGGCCGAAGGGCTGATCGGCCCCGATCACGTGCGCGCCGAGCTCGGCGAGGTGCTGCTCGGACGGCATCCGGGACGCGGCGACGCGGCGGAGATCACCCTGTACAAGTCGCTCGGCATGGCCGCGCAGGACATCGTCTCCGGCTTCGCCGCGGCCCGCGCCGCCCGCGAACTCGGACTCGGCGCCGACGTCCCCTACCCCGCGCCATGAGGATCTACGTGGTCGACGCCTTCGCCGACGCGGCGTTCCAGGGCAACCCCGCCGCGGTGTGCCTGCTCGACCGGCCGCGCGACGCCCGGTGGATGCAGGCGGTGGCGGCCGAGATGAACCTGTCGGAGACCGCGTTCGTCGACCGCTCCACCCCGGCGGACTCCCCGGAGGGCATGGGCCTGCGCTGGTTCACCCCCGCGGGCGAGGTCGACCTGTGCGGGCACGCGACGCTGGCCGCCGCGCACGTGCTGTGGGAGCGGGAGGGCGAGGACGGCGCCCACCCGCTGCGCTTCGCCACCCGCAGCGGCGTCCTCTCGGCCGAGCGGGGGCAGGACGGCATCGGCCTGGACTTCCCCGCCGAGCCCGCCGAGGAGACCGAGGTCCCCGACGGGCTGCCCGAGGCGCTCGGCGCCAAGCCCGTCTGGATGGGCCGCAACCGCTTCGACTACCTGGCCGAGCTGGCCGACGAGGAGGAGGTCGCCGAGCTGCGGCCCGACTTCGCCGCGCTGAGCGCCTTCCCCGTGCGGGGCGTCATCGTCACCGCCCGGGGACGGCGGGAGCACGACTTCGTCTCCCGCTTCTTCGCCCCCCGGCACGGGGTGGACGAGGACCCGGTGACCGGCTCGGCGCACTGCTGCCTCGGCCCCTTCTGGAGCGCCAGGCTCGGCCGGCGCCGCCTGACCGGCTTCCAGTGCTCCCCACGCGGGGGCCGCGTGCGGGTGACGACGCGCGGCGAGCGCGTGGGGCTGGACGGCCGCGCGGTGATCTTCATGAGTGGAGAGCTACACGAACGGGAGGAACGATGACGACGTTCGTCATTGGCAACGTGGCCGCCATCCCCGACAAGGAGAAGATGGCCCTCTACCGGGACAAGGTGCTGGCGACGCTCCAGGCGTACGGCGGCGGCTTCGCCATCCGCGGCGGGGCGTTCGACGTGCTGGAGGGGGACTGGCACCCCACGCACCTGTCGGTCATGCGGTTCCCCAGCGCCGAGCACGCCCGGCGCTGGTACAACTCGCCGGAGTACGCGGAGATAACTCCGCTGCGCGAGGGCGTCGAGATGGACCTGATCCTCGTGGACGGGGGCGGCTCGGATGACTGAGCTCGCCGCGGGCATCCCCGCCGGCCTTCCCGTCGATCTGGGCGCGCTGGACCTGGCCGACCCGCGGACCTTCCGCGCCCACGACCAGTACGCGATCTGGCGCCGCCTGCGTGCCGAGGCCCCGGTGTTCTGGAACGCCCCCCGCGGCGGCCGTCCCGGGTTCTGGGCGCTCACCAGGTACGACGACATCATGGCGGTCTACAAGGACGACGACCACTTCACCTCCGAGCGCGGCAACGTCCTGACCACGCTGCTGGCGGGCGGCGACTCCGCGGCCGGCCGCATGCTCGCGGTGACCGACGGCAAGCGCCACCAGGACCTGCGCAACGTGTTCCTCAAGGCGTTCTCGCCCCGCGCGCTGTCCTACGTCGCCGAACGCGTGCGGGAGAACACCCGCGCCAGGGTCCGCGCGGGCGTCGAGATGGGCGCCTGCGACTTCGCGCGGGACGTCGCCGAGAAGATCCCGATCAACACCATCTGCGACCTGCTCGGCGTCCCCGAGGGCGACGAGCACCGCGACCACCTGCTCGACCTGACCAAGACCGCGCTGAGCAGCGACGAGGTGGACGCCGACGACGAGGACGCCGCCGAGGCGTCGCTGGAGGCGCGCAACGAGATCCTGATGTACTTCGACGACCTGGTCACCGAGCACCGCCGCACCCCCAAGGACGACGTCATCGGCGCGATGGTCGCCAGCAGCATCGACGGGGTGCCGCTGACCGACGACGACATCGTCTTCAACTGCTACAGCCTGATCATCGGCGGCGACGAGACCAGCCGCCTCACCATGATCGGGACGGTGCCGGCGATGGTCGGCCATCCCGAGCAGTGGGCCGCCTACCGCGCCGGCGAGATAGAGACCAAGACCGCCGTCGAGGAGATCCTGCGCTGGGTCAGCCCGGCCATGCACTTCGGCAGGAGCGCGCTCAAGGACGTCACCGTCCGCGGAACGAAGATCGCCGCAGGCGACATCGTCACGCTGTGGAACTCCTCCGCCAACCGGGACGAGGACGTCTTCGACGGCCCCGAACGCCTGGACCTGCGGCGCTTCCCCAACCGGCACGCCACCTTCGGATACGGACCGCACTTCTGCCTGGGCGCCTACCTGGGGCGCACGGAGGTCGGCGCCATGCTGGAGGCGCTGCGGGAATTCGTCGCCGAAATGCACATCACGGCCGAGCCCGAGCCGGTCCATTCCAACCTGTTGAGCGGAATCAGCAGCCTCCAGGTGAAACTGCTCCCGACCTGATCCGGGGCTTTCGGAAATGCGCGGACGAGAATGCGGAATTCGATCGGTGATGCGCGCCCGATAACAAGACGAAACGGCGCGTTTTTAGACTCGGTTCGTCGTGGCGCGAATAGTGACTAGGAGTCGAGTGATGGCTGGCATGCTTATGGACCAGGATTTGCTGCACGACCCGCACGGCGACGACGCGGCGCGCCCCGCCGAGTGGCTTCCTGGCCTGTTCGCCGCCCAGGCACGCCGTACGCCGGACGCCCCCGCGGTCCGCTTCGCCGGCACCGAGCTGACCTACGCCGAGCTCGACCGCCGGGCCGGCCGCCTCGCCTCCCGCCTGGCCGCGCTCGGGGCCGGTCCCGAGCGCCTGGTCGCCGTGGCGCTGCCGCGTTCGGCGGACCTGGTCGTGGCGTTGCTGGCCGTGCTGAAGACGGGCGCGGCCTACCTGCCGATCGACGTCGAGTACCCGCGTGACCGTGTGTCGTTCATGCTGCGGGAAGCGCGGCCGGTGTGCGTGCTGACCGGCGGCGCCGCGGCGGCCGCCGTGCCGGACGAGGGGCCGCGGGTCCTGGTGGAGGAGCTCGCCGAGGACGACGGCGAGCAGCCGTGGCCCGGCGAGCCGCTGCTGGCGCCCGCCGGTCACCCCGCCTACGTCATCTACACCTCCGGCTCCACCGGCCGGCCCAAGGGCGTGGTCATCGGGCACGGCGCGCTCTCGGACTACCTGCTGTGGTCGCTGCGCGCCTACCCGAGCCTGGCCGGGGAGTCGCTGTGGCACTCCTCGGTGTCCTTCGACATGACCGTGACCTCGCTGTGGGCGCCGCTGGTCGCGGGCGGGTGCGTCCGGGTGTCGCCGCTCGCCGAGGAGGGCGTGCCCGGCGACGCCGGCGCGTGCACCTTCCTCAAGGCCACCCCGAGCCACCTGCCGCTGCTGGACATCCTGCCCGAGCGGTTCTCCCCGACCCGCGAGCTGATGTTCGGCGGCGAGGCCCTGCGCGGCGAGGCGCTGCGCGGCTGGCGCGAGCGCCACCCCGGCGTCACCGTGATCAACGTCTACGGGCCCACCGAGGCCACCGTCAACGTCGCCGAGTACCGCGTCGAGCCGGGACAGCGGGTGCCCGACGGCGTCCTGCCGCTCGGCCGGCCGATGGACGACACCCGGGTCCACGTGCTGGACGCCGAGC
Source organism: Sphaerisporangium sp. NPDC005288 (assembly GCF_040607475.1). Taxonomy (NCBI): domain Bacteria; kingdom Bacillati; phylum Actinomycetota; class Actinomycetes; order Streptosporangiales; family Streptosporangiaceae; genus Sphaerisporangium; species Sphaerisporangium sp. NPDC005288. The sequence continues at coordinate 53,590 of NZ_JBEXGT010000014.1, forward strand.
TGCGCCCGCTGCCGCCCGGCGAGGTCGGCGAGCTGTACATCGCCGGCACCGGCCTGGCCCGGGGGTACGTCAACCGGCCCGGGCTCACCGCCGAGCGGTTCGTCCCCGACCCCTCCGGCGTGCCCGGCGAGCGGATGTACCGCACCGGCGACCTCGCCCGGTGGCGCGAGGACGGGGTGCTGGAGTTCGCCGGCCGCGTCGACGACCAGATCAAGGTGCGCGGGCACCGCATCGAGCTCGGTGAGATCGAGGCCGTCATCGGCGGCCACCCCCAGGTCGCCCAGGTGGCCGTGATCGTGCGCGAGGACCGCGCGGGCGACCAGCGCATCGTCGCCTACGTCACCCCGCGCGCGGACGGCCCGAACGGCGGCGACGGCCTGAACGGCACGGGCGGTTTGAGTGGCACGGACGGTCTGAATGGCACGGACGGCGGGGACGGCGGGCGCGCCGAGGCGGGCCGCATGGGCGCGCCGGAGCGCTCGGACGCGGCGGACCAGGTGGAGCGGATGAAGGCCGCCGTGCTGGAGCACGCCGGGGCCGCCCTGCCCGCGTACATGGTGCCCTCCGCCGTGGTGGTGCTGGACGCCCTGCCGCTCACCGCCAACGGCAAGCTCGACCGCCGCGCGCTGCCCGCGCCGCCCGTCCAGGCCGCCGCCGGTCGCGCCCCGCGCACCGCCGCGGAGGAGCTGCTGTGCCGCCTGTTCGCCGACGCGCTCGGCATCGAAGGCGCGGACGGCGCGGACGGCGCGGAGGGTATCGACGGCGGCATCGGCGCGGCGGGCGTCGGCGTGGACGGCAACTTCTTCGAGCTCGGCGGGCACTCCCTGCTGGCCACCCGTCTGGTCGGCATGGTCCGCGAGGCGTTCGACGTCGAGCTGCCGCTGCGCGCCCTGTTCGAGGCGCCGACCCCCGAGGCGCTCGCCGGCCGCGTCGCCACCGCCGCCAGGGGCCGCAGGCCCGCGCTCACCGCCCGCCCCCGGCCCGAGCGGATGCCGCTGTCCGCCGGCCAGCGCGGGCTGTGGTTCCTGCACCGCCTGGAAGGGCCCAGCGCGACCTACAACCTCCCGCTCGCCGTGCGGCTGACCGGCCGGGTCGACGCCGCGGCGCTCGGCCGGGCCGTCGCCGACGTCGTGGCCCGCCACGAGCCGCTGCGCACGCTCTACCCCGACCTCGACGGCGAGCCGTACCAGCTCGCCCTGGACCCGGGGGCCGCCGTCCCCGAGCTGCCCGTGGTGCCCGTCACGCCCGGTGGCCTCGCCGAGGCGCTGGCCGCCGAGGCCGCGCGGCCGTTCGCCTTCACCCGCGAGGCGCCGTTCCGGGCGACCCTGTTCAGGCTCGGCGAGCGCGAGCACGTGCTCATGCTGGTCACCCACCACATCGCCAGCGACGGCCTGTCGGAGCAGCCGCTGCTGGACGACCTGGCCGCCGCCTACGCCCACCGCACCGGGCGCGCGGAGGCACAGGACGCGCCGCGGATCCAGTACGCCGACCACACCCTGTGGCAGCGCGAGCTGCTCGGCGACCTCGACGACGCGACGAGCCCGGCCGCCCGCCAGGTGGCGTTCTGGCGCGAGACTCTGGCCGGCGGCCCCGCGCTGCTGGAGCTGCCGCTGGACCGTCCCCGCCCGGCCGTGGCCGGCAACGGCGGCGCCAGGGTGACCTTCCGTCTCCCCGAGGGCCTGCACCGCGACCTGGTCGCGCTCGCCCGGCGCGACGGCTCGACCGTGTTCATGGTCGTCCAGGCCGCCGTGGCCGCGCTGCTCACCCGGCTCGGCGCCGGCACCGACATCCCCATCGGCACGGCCACCGCCGGCCGCGGGGACCGGGCCCTGGACGGCCTCGTCGGCAAGTTCCTCAACACGCTGGTGCTGCGCACCGACACCTCCGGCGACCCCGGCTTCCGCGAGCTGCTAGCCCGGGTGACCGAGGCCGACCTGGCGGCCTACGCCAACGCCGACGCGCCGTACGAGAGCGTCGTGGAGGCCGTCAACCCGGTCAGGTCCCTGTCCTACCACCCGGTGTTCCAGGTCATGCTGACCTTCGAGCGCACTCTGCGCGCGCCGCTGCTCGGCCCGGAGCTGTCGCTGTCGGTGGAGCCCACCGTGCACACCGGCGCGGCCAAGGTGGACCTCAGCTTCTTCGTCAGGGAGCCCGCCGAGTGGGGCGGGGCCGGCGAGGTCGAGTGCGCCCTGGACTACGCCACCGACCTGTTCGACGAGCGCAGCGCCGAGGTGCTCGCCGCGCGGCTGGTGCGGCTGCTCGAAGGCGCCGTGCGCGACCCGGCGCGGCCCATCGGCGAGCTGGACCTGCTCACCCCCGGCGAGCGGGACACGCTGCTGGAGGAGTGGAACGCCACCGCCCACCCCGTGCCCGACGCGACCCTGCCCGAGCTGTTCGAGGCGCAGGCGGCCCGCACCCCCGGCGCGGCGGCCGTGGAGTGCGGCGGGGAGATCCTCACCTACGCCGAGCTGGACGCCCGCGCCTCCCGGCTGGCGCGGCTGCTGGCCGGGCGCGGCGTGGGCCCCGAGCGGTTCGTCGCCGTCGCGCTGCCCAGGTCGGCCTCCCTGGTGGTCGCCCTGCTCGCCATCGCCAAGGCCGGCGGCGCCTACCTGCCCGTCGACCCCGCCCTGCCCGCCGAGCGCGTGCGCTTCATGCTGGACGACGTCGCCCCCGTCCTCACCCTGGCCGCGCCGCAGGACCTGGCCGCGCTGGAGGCCGAGGCCGCCGCGCTGCCCGCCGGGCCCCTCGACAGCGGCCCGACGCCCGCCAACCCGGCGTTCGTCATCTACACCTCCGGCTCGACCGGCCGGCCCAAGGGCGTCGTGGTCGAGCACCGCTCGCTCAACCAGTACCTGGCCTGGACGCGGCACACCTACCACAGCGTCGACGGCCGCGCCCTGGTGCACTCGCCGGTCTCCTTCGACCTGACCGTCACCGGCCTGTTCGGGCCGCTGACCAGCGGCGGGTGCGCGCACCTGGTGGACCTGGACGACGGCGACGCCGCCGCGGCCGCCATGGCCCGCCCGGACTTCGTCAAGGCCACCCCGAGCCACCTGCCGCTGCTCATCGGCCTGCCCGACCGGTTTTCCCCCTCGGCGCAGCTCGTGCTGGGCGGGGAGTCGCTCATGGGGGAGGTGCTGGACGAGTGGCGCCGCCGCCACCCGTCGGCCACCGTGATCAACGAGTACGGTCCCACGGAGACCACCGTGGGCTGCATGGAGTACCGCGTCGAGCCCGGCGACCGGGTGCCCGCGGGCGTCGTCCCCATCGGCCGGCCCATCTGGAACACCCGGCTGTACGTCCTGGACGCCGCGCTGCGCCCGGTGCCGCCCGGCGTGGTCGGCGAGCTCTACATCGCCGGTGACCTGGTCAGCCGCGGCTATCTGAACCGGCCGGGGCTGAGCGCCGAGCGGTTCGTGGCCGACCCGTTCGCCGCCGGGACGCGGATGTACCGTTCAGGCGACCTGGCCCGCTGGCGGCCCGACGGCCAGATGGAGTTCGCCGGGCGCGTCGACCACCAGGTGAAGGTGCGCGGGTTCCGCATCGAGCTCAGCGAGATCGAGTCGGTGCTCGGCGAGCACCCCCGGGTGTCGGCCGCCGCGGTGATCGTCCGCGAGGACCGGCCCGGCGACCAGCGCCTGGTCGCCTACGTCACGCTCACCCCCGGCGAGCCGGTGGACCTGCTCGGCCACGCCCGGGCCATGCTGCCCGCCTACATGGTGCCCTCCGCCGTGGTGGTGCTCGACGCGCTGCCGCTGACCGCCAACAGCAAGCTCGACCGCGCCGCGCTGCCCGCGCCCGGACCGGCCGCCCCGGTCGGCGGGTCCGCTCCGCGCACCCCGCAGCAGGAGATCGTCTGCGGCCTGTTCGCCGAGCTGCTCGGCCTGCCCCAGGTCGGCACCGACGCCAACTTCTTCGAGCTCGGCGGCCACTCGCTGCTGGTGACCCGGCTGGTCGCCCGCGTGCGCTCGGTCTTCGGCGTCGAGCTCGGCGTCCGCGAGGCGTTCGAGGCGCCGACCCCGGCCGCGCTGGTCGAGCGCATCGACCTGGCGGGCCGGGGCCGGTCGAAGCCGGAGCCCGAGCCGCGCCCCGAGCGCATCCCCCTGTCCTACGCCCAGCGCGGGGTGTGGTTCATCCACCGGCTCGACGAGGACAACCCGCAGTACAACATCCCGACCGTGCTGCGCCTCGACGGCCCGGTCGACAGGGACGCCCTGCGCGCCGCCGTCCTGGACGTCGTGGGCAGGCACGAGGTGCTGCGCACGCTGATCCGCAGCGAGGACGGCGAGCCGTACCAGGTGGTGCTGGCCCCGCAGGACGCCGAGATCGAGGTGCCCTTCACCGGCGTCCGGCCCGAGGAGCTGAAGGAGGCGCTCGCCGCGTTCGGCCACCGCTCCTTCCGGCTCGCCGAGCAGCCGCCCATCAGGGTCGGGCTGTTCTCGCTGAGCGAGCGCGAGCACGTCCTGCACCTGGTCATCCACCACGTCGCCTGCGACGGCTGGTCGTGGCGGGCGCTGCTGCGCGACCTGGCCGAGGCCTACACCGCCCGCATCGGCGGCGCCGCGCCCGCGTGGCCTCCCCTGCCGGTGCAGTACGCCGACTACGCGCTCTGGCAGACCAGGACGCTCGGCCGCGAGGACGACCCCGGCAGCGCGCTGGCGCGGCAGGTCGGGCACTGGCGCGCTGCCCTGGCCGGCATGCCCGAGCTGCTGGAACTGCCGCTGGACCGCCCGCGTCCGGCCGTCGCCTCCAACCGCGGCGAGATGGTCACCCGCCACGTCGACGCCGCGCTGCACCGCGACCTGGTCACCCTGGCCCACCAGGCCGGGGTCACCGTGTTCATGGTCGCCCACGCCGCCTTCGCCGCGCTGCTCACCCGGATGGGCGCCGGCACCGACCTGCCGATCGGCACCGGCCTGGCCGGGCGCAGCCACGAGAACCTCGACGACCTGGTCGGCTTCTTCGTCAACACCATGGTGCTGCGCACCGACACCTCCGGCGACCCGACCTTCCGCGAGCTGCTCGACCGGGTGCGCGAGGTGGACCTGGTGGCCTACGCCAACCAGGACCTCCCCTTCGAGCGGCTGGTCGACGTCGTCAACCCGGCCCGCTCGCTGGCCCACCACCCGTTGTTCCAGGTCAGCATCGTGCTGCAGAACTACGCCGGCGCCCAGGCGCGGATGCCCGGGCTGACGGTCGGCCCGCCGGACGTCGAGCTGGAGGCGGCCAAGTTCGACCTGATGTTCTTCCTGGAGGAGGCGCACGAGGAGGACCCGCTGACCGGGCGGGCGCCCGGCGGGATGAAGGTCGGCCTGAAGTTCGCCACCGACCTGTTCGACCGGGCGACGGCCGAGGGCATCGCCGAGCGCTTCTGCCGGATGCTGGCCGCGATGGTCGCCGACCCCGACGGCCGGATGGGCGCGGTGGACATCCTGTCGGCCGGCGAGCGGGCGCGGCTGCTGGTGGAGTGGAACGACACCGCCTCCCTCGCCGCCCCGGTGACGATGCCGGCGCTGTTCGAGGCCCAGGCGGCCCGCACGCCCGAGGCGCCCGCGCTGGTGTCCGGCGAGCGCACGCTCACCTACGCCGAGCTGAACGCCGCGGCCAACCGGCTGGCCCGCCTGCTGGTGGACCGGTACGGCGCCGGCCCGGAGTCGCACGTCGCCGTCGCGCTGCCGCGCTCGGTGGAGGCCGTCGCCGCGGTGCTCGCGGTGGTCAAGACCGGCGCGGCCTACGTCCCGGTCGACCCCGACTACCCGGCCGAACGCATCGCGTTCATGCTGGCCGACACCCGGCCGTCCCTGGTGATCACCGGCGCGGCCGCCGAGACCGGCGGAGAGGTGCCCCGGCTGGTGCTCGACGCGCTTTCCGACCTCGACGGGCTGAACGGGTACGCGTCGGGCGACCTGGCGGACGGCGAGCGGACCGCGCCGCTGGAGCCGTCCCACCCGGCCTACGTGATCTACACCTCCGGCTCCACCGGGCGTCCCAAGGGCGTGGTGGTCACCCACCACGGCATCGCCGCCACCGTCGCCTCGATGCGCGATCGCCTGCTGGTCCACGACGGCGGCCGGGTGCTCCAGCTCGCCTCCCCGAGCTTCGACGTCTCGGTCATGGAGACGCTGATGGCCTTCGGCGCCGGGGGAGCCCTGGTGGTCGCGCCGCCGCACGTGCGCGGCGGCGACGACCTGGCCGAACTGCTGTCGGCCCAGCGGATCACCCACGCGGTCATCCCCTCGGCGACCCTGGCCAGCGTCCCGTCCACCCCGCTGCCCCACCTGACCACCCTGCTGACCGGCGGAGACGTCGTCGGCCCCGAGCTGGTGGACCGGTGGGGCGAGGGCCGGCTCATGCTCAACGGCTACGGCCCCACCGAGGCCACGATCTGGGCCACCGCGAGCGGCGCCCTGACGCCGGGGGAGAACCCGCCCATCGGCTCGCCCCTGTGCGACACCCGGGTCTACGTCCTGGACGCGAGCCTGCGGCCGGTCGCCCCCGGCGTGGTCGGCGAGCTGTACGTCGCCGGCGAGGGGCTGGCGCGCGGTTACCTGCGCCGTCCGGCGCTCACGGCCGAGCGGTTCGTGGCCGACCCGTTCGGGTCCGGGCGCATGTACCGCACGGGCGACGCGGTGCGGTGGCGGGCCGACGGCCAGCTCGAGTTCGTCGGCCGGGTGGACAGCCAGGTCAAGGTGCGCGGCTTCCGCGTCGAGCTCGGCGAGATCGAGGCCGCGCTGTCGCGCCACCCGCAGGTCAGGCAGGCCGCCGTCATCGTGCGCGAGGACCGGCCCGGCGACCGGCGCATCGTCGGCTACCTGGTCGCGGCCTCGGCCAAGGCCCCCGAGCCGGGGCAGTTGCGCGCGCACGTGGGCGCCACCCTGCCCGAGTACATGGTGCCCGCCGCGTTCGTGACGCTCGACGCGCTGCCGGTCATGCCCAACGGCAAGCTCGACCGCAAGCTGCTGCCCGCGCCGGAGTTCGCCACCCGCTCGGGCGGCCGGGCGCCGCGCACGGCCCGCGAGGAGATCATGTGCGGGCTGTTCGCCGAGATCCTCGGCGTGCCGCACGTCGGGGTCGAGGACAACTTCTTCGAACTCGGCGGCCACTCGCTGCTGGCCACCCGGCTGGTCAGCAGGATCAGGAGCACCCTCGGCACCGAGCTGCGGGTCCGCGACCTGTTCCGCACCCCCACCGTCGCCGCGCTGGTCGACCGGCTGCGCGCCACCAAGGACGACGGGCCCGCGCTGGCGCCGATGGAGCGGCCCGAGCGCGTCCCGCTGTCCTACGCCCAGCAGCGACTGTGGTTCCTGCACCGGCTGGAGGGGCCGAGCCCGACGTTCAACGTCCCGCTCGTGCTGCGCCTGTCGGGGGCGCTGTCGGCCACGGCCCTGTCGGCCGCGCTGGCCGACCTGGTCGAGCGGCACGAGGCGCTGCGCACGGTCTACCTGGACGACGGCGGCCGGCCCTACCAGCGGATCCACCCCGCCGGCGAGGCCCATCCCGCCTTCGACGTCGTGCCCGCCGGCCGCGACGAGCTGCCCGCGCTCATGGGCGAGGCGCTCCGGCACACCTTCGACCTGGCCGGCGACCTGCCGGTCAGGGCGACGCTGTTCGCGCTCGGCGCGCAGGAGCACTGCCTGCTGCTCCTGCTGCACCACATCGCCACCGACGGCGTCTCGATGGGCACCCTGAGCCGCGACCTGTCCACCGCCTACGCCGCGCGCCTGGCCGGCACCGCCCCCGACTGGGAGCCGCTGCCGGTGCAGTACGCCGACTACACCCTCTGGCAGGCGGCGGCGCTGGGCAGCGAGGCCGACCCGGCCAGCCCGATCTCACGGCAGCTCGACCACTGGCGCGACCGGCTCGCCGGCGCCCCCGAGCCGCTGGAGCTGCCCGCCGACCGCTCGCGCCCCGCCCGCCGCCACGGCACCGCCGAGCGGGTCACCTTCCAGATCGGCGCCGAGCTGCACTGGGACCTCATCGAGCTGGCCCGCCGCAGCAGCGCCACGCTGTTCATGGTGATGCACGCCGCGCTCGCCGGGCTGCTGACCCGGCTCGGCTCGGGCACCGACATCACCATCGGCACCGGCGTCGCCGGACGCGCGGACGAGGCCCTGGACAGGGTGGTCGGCTTCTTCATCAACATGGTCGTGCTGCGCGCCGACACCTCCGGCGACCCGAGCTTCCGCGAGCTGCTCGACCGGGTGCGCGAGGTGGACCTGGCCGCCTACGCCAACGCCGACGTGCCCTTCGACAAGGTCGTGGACGCGCTCAACCCGGCGCGGTCGATGAGCCACGCGCCCCTGTACCAGGTGACCCTCACCGTGGACCGGGACGTGGTCGGCGGCAACGTCCGCCTGCCGGGCCTGTCGGTCGAGGTGGACAGCCCCGACCCCGGCTCGGCCAAGTTCGACCTGTGGATCGGCCTGACCGAGACCTACGCCGCCGACGGCACGCCCACCGGCATGGAGGGCATCGTCAAGTTCGCCACCGACATCTTCGACCGGGCGACGGCGCAGGGCATCGCCGAGCGGTTCCGCCGGCTGCTCGGGTCGGTGGCGGCCGCCCCCGACCGCCGCCTCGGCGAGGTCGAGGTGCTCTCGCCCGCCGAGCGGACGCGGCTGCTGGTGGAGTGGAACGACACCGCCTCCCCGGTTCCGCCGGCGACGATCCCCGCGCTGTTCGAGGCCCAGGCGGCCCGCGCGCCCGAGGCGCCCGCGCTGGTGTCCGGCGGGCACGTCCTCACCTACGGCGAGGTCAACGCGGTGGCCAACCGGCTGGCCCGCCTGCTGGTGGACCGGTACGGCGCCGGCCCGGAGTCGCACGTCGCCGTCGCGCTGCCCCGCTCGGCGCAGGCCGCGGTGGCGGTGCTCGCGGTGCTCAAGACCGGCGCCGCGTACGTCCCGGTGGACCCGGACTACCCGGGCGAGCGCATCGCGCTGATGCTCGCCGACACCGCCCCCTCGCTGGTCATCACCGGCGCGGGCGCGGCGGCGGCCCTGCCGGGGAAGGCGCCCCGGCTCGTGCTCGGCGACCTGGACGGGGTCGAGGGCCTTTCGGAGTACGCCGCCCACGACCTCGCCGACGGCGAGCGCACCGCGCCGCTGAGCCTGTCGTCCCCGGCGTACGTGATCTACACCTCCGGGTCGACCGGGCGTCCCAAGGGCGTGGTGGTCACCCACCGCGGCATCGCGGCGAGCGCCGCCTCCCAGCGGGAGCGGCTGCGCACCCGGCCGGACTCCCGGGTGCTCCAGTTCGCCCCGCTCAGCACCGACACCTCCATCTTCGAGATGCTCTACGCCTTCGGGGCGGGCGCCGCCCTGGTCATCGCGCCGCGCGACGTGCGCGGCGGGGACGACCTGGCCCGGGTGCTCCTCGACGGGCAGGTCACCCACGCCGTGCTGCCGCCCGCCGCGCTGGCGAGCCTGCCGGTCGTCCCCCTGCCCGACCTGGCCACCCTGCTCGTCGGGACCGACGTCCTCGGCCCCGAGCTGGTGGACCGGTGGGGTGAGGGCCGGCTCATGCTGAACGGCTACGGCCCCACCGAGACCACCATGTGGGTCTCGGCGAGCGGCCCGCTCGTGGCCGGGGAGAAGCCGCCGATCGGCTCCCCGCTGTTCGGCACCCGCTTCTACGTCCTGGACGCCGGCCTGCGGCCCGTCGCCCCGGGCGTGGTCGGCGAGCTGTACATCGCCGGCGAAGGGCTGGCGCGCGGCTACCTGCGCCGCCCGGCGCTCACGGCCGAGCGGTTCGTCGCCGACCCGTTCGGGTCCGGGCGCATGTACCGCACGGGCGACGCGGTGCGGTGGCGGGCCGACGGGCAGCTCGAGTTCGTCGGCCGGGTGGACGACCAGGTCAAGGTGCGCGGCTTCCGCGTCGAGCTCGGCGAGATCGAGGCCGTGCTCACCCGGCACCCCGGCATCGCGCAGGCCGCCGTCGTCGTGCGCGAGGACCGGCCCGGCGACCGGCGCATCGTCGCCTACCTGGTGGCCGGCGAGCCGCCGGAGGGCCTGCGTGAGTTCGTGGGCAAGGTCCTGCCCGCCCACATGGTCCCCTCGGCCTTCGTCCGGATGGACGCGCTGCCGCTGTCGCCCAACCGCAAGATCGACCGCCGGGCGCTGCCCGCCCCGGTGTACGAGGCCGGGACGGGACGGGCGCCGCGCGACCCGCGCGAGCAGGTGGTGTGCGGGCTGTTCGCCGAGGTGCTCGGCGTCGCCGAGGTCGGCGTGGAGGACAACTTCTTCGAGCTCGGCGGGCACTCGCTGCTGGCCACGCAACTGGTCAGCCGCGTCCGCTCGGTCCTGGCCGTGGAGCTGCCGCTGCGCGAGCTGTTCGACAACCCCACCGTCGCCGCGCTGTGCGAGAGCCTGGACCGGGCCGCCGGCGCCCGGCCTCCCGTGCGGCCCATGCCGCGCCCCGAGCGCATCCCGCTGTCCTACGCACAGCGGCGGCTGTGGTTCCTGCACCGATTGGAGGGCCCGAGCCCGACCTACAACATCCCCCTGGCGATCCGCCTGTCCGGCGACCTCGACGCCGGCGCGCTCGGCGCCGCCATCGACGACCTCACCGGCCGGCACGAGGTGCTGCGCACCGTCTTCGCCGAGACCGACGGCGAGGTCCACCAGACGATCCTGCCCGCCGTCCACACCGAGGTCACGCTGGTCGACACCACCGAGCAGGACCTGCCCGACCTGCTGGCCCAGGACATCAGGTACCCGCTTGACCTCACGGGGCAGCCGCCGATGCGCGCCTGGCTCTACCGGACCGGCCCGGCCGAGCACGTGCTGATGCTGCTGGTCCACCACATCGCGGGCGACGGCATGTCGATGATGCCGCTGGCCGCCGACCTGGTCACCGCCTACACCGCCCGGCACGCCGGACAGGCCCCCGAGTGGACGCCGCTGCCGGTGCAGTACGCCGACTACGCGCTGTGGCAGCAGGAGACCGGCACCGAGGAGGCCGGGATCCGGTTCTGGCGCGACGCGCTCGCCGGGGCGCCGGAGGTGCTCGAACTGCCCACCGACCGGCCGCGGCCCGACGTCGCCGGCCACGCGGGCACCACCATCCCGGTCGCCATCCCCGCGAGCGCGCACCAGGGCGTCGCCGCGCTGGCCCGCGAGACCGGGACCACCGTGTTCATGGTCCTGCAGGCCGCCGTCGCCGCGCTGCTCAGCAGGCTCGGCGCCGGCGCCGACATCCCCATCGGCACCGTCGTCGCAGGGCGCAACGACGAGGCGCTCGGCGACCTGGTCGGGTTCTTCGTCAACTCGCTGGTGCTGCGCACCGACGTCTCCGGGGAGCCCACCTTCCGTGAGCTGCTCACCCGGGTCAGGCAGGCCGACCTGGCCGCCTACGCCCACGCCGAGGTGCCCTTCGAGCGGGTCGTCGAGGCGGTCAACCCCGAGCGGTCGATGGCCCACACGCCGCTGTTCCAGGTGATGCTCAGCCTGATCAGCGAGGGGCTGCCGCACCTGGACCTGCCGGGCCTGTCCGCCGGGTTCGAGCCGCTGCGCGGCAGCGTCGCCAAATACGACCTGGCGTTCGGCCTGCGCGAGCACCACGCGCAGGACGGCACCCCGGCCGGCATCGGCGGGTCGCTGGAGTACGCCACCGACCTGTTCGACGACGCCACCGCCGTCGCGCTCACCGAGCGGCTGGCCCGGCTCATCGACGCCGTGGCCGCCGACCCCGACCAGCGGATCGCGCGGGTGGACCTGCTGGCGGACCAGGAGCGCGAGCGCCTCGCGGCGGGCAACGCCACCGCCGCCCCGATCCCCGGCGAGACCTTCCAGGAACTGTTCGAGGCCCAGGTGGCGCGCACGCCCGCCGCCCCCGCGCTGACCTACGGCGAGCTCACCCTGAGCTACGCCGAGCTGAACGAGCGGGCCAACCGGCTGGCGCACCTGCTGATGGAGCGCGGAGCCCCGCAGCAGTTCGTCGCGGTCGGCCTGCCGCCGAGCGTCGACGCCGTCGTCAGCCTGCTGGCGATCTTCAAGGCGGGCGCGGTCTACCTGCCCTTCGACCCCGAGCACCCGGCCGACCGCGTCAGCGCCGTCCTGAACAGCGCGCGGCCGACGCTGCTCATCGGCTCCTCGGCCTCCGCCGTCCCCATCCCGGGGGTCCAGGCGCCCTGGCTGCTGCTGGACCATGACGACACCCGCGCCGCGCTGGCCCGCCAGCCGCACGGCGACCCGCCGGCCCGGCCCGAGCCGCACCGCGTGATGTACGTCATCTTCACCTCCGGCTCCACCGGCAGGCCCAAGGGCGCGATGGTGCACCAGCGCGGCATGGTCAACCACCTGTACGCCAAGATCGAGGAGCTGGGCATCGGCGCCGGGGACGCCGTCGTCCTCAACGCGCCGCTCACCTTCGACGTCTCGGTGTGGCAGATGCTCTCGGCGCTGCTGGCCGGCGGCCGCACCCACGTCGTCGATAAGGACGTCGCCCGCGACCCGCTGGAGCTGTTCGCCGAGGTCGAGCGCGCCGGGCTGACCATCGTGGAGGTCGTGCCGTCCTTCATGCGGGCCGGGCTCGACGCCTACGACTCGGGCATCCCGGCGGCGGCGATGCCGACGCTGCGGTGGTTCATCGTCAACGGCGAGGTGCTCTCGCCGGAGATCTGCAAGCGGTGGTACGCCCGCTTCCCGCGGGCCGCGCTGGTCAACGCCTACGGCCTGACCGAGTGCTCCGACGACAACACCCACGCCTTCATCACCGGCGACGTCGACGCCCAGGTGGAGCACGGGCGGCTGCCGGTCGGGCGTCCGCTGCGCAACAACGTGCTGCACATCCTGGACGACGGCCTGCGGCCCGTGCCGCCCGGCCTGCCCGGCGACCTGTACATCGCCGGGACCGGCGTCAGCCTGGGCTACCTCGGCGAGCCCTCGCGGACCGCCACGCGCTACCTGCCCGACCCCTACACCGCCGAGCCCGGCGCGCGCATGTACCGCACCGGCGACCGCGTGCGGCTGCGCGCCGACGGCCAGCTCGACTTCCTGACCCGGGTGGACCACCAGGTCAAGATCCGCGGCAACCGCATCGAGCTGGGCGAGGTGGAGGCCGCGCTGCGGGCCGCCCCCGGCGTCACCGACGCCGTCGTCATCGCCGACGAGCCGCAGGGCGGGCCCAAGCGCCTGCTCGGGTACGTCGTGACCCAGGACCCCGGCGCCTCCTCGGCCGCCCTGCGCGGCCACCTGGCCGCGACCCTGCCCGACTACATGGTGCCCGCGGCGCTCGTCGTGCTCCCCGACCTGCCGCTCACCCCGAACGGCAAGATCGACCGCAAGGCGCTGCCCGACCCGTCCATCGCCGCCGGCGAGGCGACGGGACGCGCGCCCCGCAACGCCCGCGAGGAGATCCTCTGCCGCCTGTTCGCCGAGGTGGTCGGGGTGCCGTCGGTGTCGCTGGACGACGGGTTCTTCCAGCTCGGCGGCGACAGCATCATGTCGCTCCAGCTCGTCTCCCGCGCCCGCAAGGCCGGCCTGACCATCAGCGCCCGCGACGTGTTCCAGAACCAGACCGTGGAGGCCCTCGCCGCCGTCGCGAGGGAGACGCCGGGCACGAGCGCCGGCGCGGCCCGCCACGCGGCGACCGGCGACCTGCCCGCCACCCCGATCATGCACTGGCTGCGCGAGCTGGGCGGGCCGAGCGACGGGTTCAACCAGGCGATGGCGCTCACCGTGCCGCCCGGGCTGGGCGAGCACCTGGAGGACGCCGTCCAGGCCCTGCTGGACCACCACGACGTGCTGCGCATGCGGCCCTCGGCCGGCGGGGACGGCGCGTCCCTGACCATCCCGCCCGCCGGCGCGGTCGCCGCCGCCGACCGCGTCCGCAGGGTCGACGTCGCGGGCCTCGCCGAGGAACGGCTCCGCGCGGTGGTCGCCGAGGAGGGCGAGATCGCCCGCTCGTCGCTGTCGCCCGCCGCGGGGGCCATGGTGAACGCCGTCTGGTTCGACGCCGGACCCGGCCGCCCCGGCCTGCTGCTGCTCGTGCTGCACCACCTGGCCGTGGACGGCGTCTCCTGGCGCATCTTGGTCCCCGACCTCCAGGCGGCGTGGGAGGCGCTGGCCGGTGGCGGCAGGCCCGTCCTCGACCCGGTGCCCACGTCCTTCCGCCACTGGGCGCACACGCTGGCCTCGCTGGCCCGCGACGCCAAGGCGGCCCCGTGGGACGCGCTGCCCGCCGCCGAGCCGCCGCTCGGCTCCCGTGAGCTCGACCCCCGCAAGGACGCCGCCGGGACGGCGCGCGAGCTGACGCTCACGCTGCCCGCCGCCGACACCGAGCCGCTGCTGACCGCGGTGCCCGCCCTGTTCCACGCCTCGGTCAACGACGTGCTGCTCACCGGCCTCGCCATCGCCGCCGGCCAGTGGCGCGGCCGGGAGGAGCTGCTGGTGGACGTCGAGGCGCACGGCCGCGAGGAACTGGCCGAGGGCCTGGACCTGTCCAGGACCGTCGGCTGGTTCACCAGCATGTACCCGGTGCACCTGCGGACCGGCCCGATCGACCGGCGGGCCGTCCTGGCCGGCGGCCCGGAGGTCGGCGACGCGCTCAGGCGGGTCAAGGAGACCCTGCGCGCCATCCCCGACAACGGCGTGGGCTTCGGGCTGTGGCGCTACCTCGGCGGCGAGCCCAGGGTGACCCCGGTCCCGCAGATCGCCTTCAACTACCTCGGCCGCTTCGGCGGCGGAGGCGGCGCCGGCGGGGACGGCGCCGGCGGGGACGGCGGCGGCGCGTACTGGACGCCCGCGAGCGGCATGCCGACCCCGGTCGCCCGCGACCCGGAGATGCCCTCGGCGCACGCGATCGAGCTGGTCGCCACCGCCGTGGACCGCCCCGGGGGCACCGAGCTGTCGGTCACCTGGTGCTGGCCCGGCGAGCTGTTCACCGAGCGGGAGATCGGCGCCCTCGCCGAGGAGTGGTTCACCGCGCTGCGCGGCCTGGCCGCCCACGCCGACCGGCCGGACGCCGGAGGCTACACCCCCTCCGACCTGTCCCTGACCCTGACCCAGGACGAGATCGACAGCCTCGAAGAGGAGCTGATGGGGCAGTGAAGCGCGCAGCGTTCGAAGACGTCCTGCCTCTGGCGCCGATGCAGGAAGGGCTGCTGTTCCACGCCCTGGCCGAAGAGGACGGCGTCGACACCTACACCGTCCGGATGGTGCTGGAGATCGAGGGCCGCCTGGACCCCGGCGTCCTGCGCACGGCCGCCCGCGCGCTGCTGCGCCGCCACCCGAACCTGCGGGTGAGCTTCCGGCAGCGCAAGAGCGGGCAGCCGATGCAGGTCGTGCACCGCGACGTGGAGCCGCCCTGGGAGCAGGCCGACCTGAGCGGCCTGCCTCCCGAGGAGCAGCAGGCCGAGCTGGCCCGCCTGTTCGAGGCCGAGCAGGGCCGCAGGTTCGACCTGGCGACCCCGCCCGCGCTCCGCTTCACCCTGGTGCGGCTGGACGACGAGCACCACCGGCTGATGGTGACCAACCACCACATCCTGTTCGACGGCTGGTCGCTGCCGATCCTGCTGCGCGAGCTGCTGGCCCTCTACCACTCCCGGGGCGACGCTTCGGCGCTGCCCCGGGTCACCCCCTTCCGCGACTACCTGACCTGGCTGGCCGGCCAGGACGAGGCGGAGGCCGAGCGGGAGTGGCGGGCCGCGCTCGACGGGCTCACCGAGCCCACCCGGCTGTTCCCCGGCGCCGCCGAGCAGGTCCCCGAGCTGCCCGGACGGCTCATCCTGGACCTGCCCCGCGAGGTGGCGACGGACTTCACCGCCGCCGTGCGCGGCAGGGACGTCACCCCCAACACCCTGGTCCAGGGCCTGTGGGGCCTGCTGCTCGGGCGTCTCACCGGCCGGGACGACGTGGTGTTCGGCGCGGTCGTCTCCGGACGGCCGCCCGAGGTGCCCGGGATCGAGACCATGGTCGGGATGTTCATGAACACCGTCCCGGTCCGGGCGCGCCTGGACCAGGCCGAGTCGTTCACGGCCCTGCTCACCCGGCTGCAGGGCGAGCAGGCCGGGCTGCTGGCCCACCAGTCGGTGCGGCTCGGCCGCATCCACCGCATGACCGGGCTCGGCGAGCTGTTCGACACCGTGACCACCGTGGAGAACTATCCCGGCGGCTCGCCCGGCCGCGACGACGCCGAGATCCGCCTGGCCGGGGTCGGCGGGCGCGACTCCGCCCACTACCCGCTGCGCCTGATCGCCGGCATGGCCGGCGACCGGCTGCAGATGGAGCTGGAGTACCGCACCGACCTGGTGACCGACGACGAGGCGCGCGCCCTGGGTGACTGGCTGGTCCAGACGCTCACCGCGCTCGCGATCGCCCCCGACGCGCCGCTGCGGGAGGCCGGCCTGCCCGCGAGCCCGTCCCTCGCCGCGGCGGCCACCGCCGGGTCCGCGAGCCCGTCCCTCACTGCGGTGGCCACCGCCGGGTCCGCGAGCTCGGCCGTTACCACGGCGGCCGCCGCCGGCGCCGCGGGCGAGGCCGGCCCCGTCCGGACGCGCCGCCACCGCGGCGGCCCCCGGGAGGAGATCCTGCGCGGGCTGTTCGCCGAGATCCTCGGCGTGCCCGAAGTGGGCCCCGGCGACGACTTCTTCGCCCTCGGCGGCCAGTCGCTGACGGCCGTGCGCCTGCTCAGCAGGGTGCGCGCGGTGTTCGGCGCCGCCCTCCCCGTCCGGGCGATCTTCGAGTCGCCGACCGTGGCCGAGCTGTCCCGCCGGATCGAGACCGCCGAGCGGGCCGGGCCCCCGCTAGCGCCCATGCCGCGCCCGGAATGCATCCCGCTGTCCTACGCCCAGCAGCGCCTGTGGTTCATGTCCCGCCTGGAGGGGCCGAGCGCCACCTACAACATCCCCGGCGCGCTGCGGCTGCGCGGCCCGCTGGACGTCGCGGCGCTTCGGCTCGCCCTGGACGACGTCACGGCGCGGCACGAGTCGCTCCGCACCGTCTTCCCCGACCACGAGGGCGAGGCCGAGCAGCGGGTGCTGCCGCCCGAGCTCGCCCGCGTGCCACTGGACCAGGTGGATCTCGCCCCCGGCGAGCTGGACGAGGCGCTGCGGGCCGCGTGCGCGCACGCCATCGACCTGTCCCGCGAGCTGCCGCTGAAGGCGACGCTGTTCCGGCTCGCCCCTGACGACCACTGCCTGCTCATCCTGCTGCACCACATCGCCGGCGACGGCTGGTCGATGGGGCCGCTGGCCAGGGACCTGTCCACCGCGTACGCGGCCCGGGTCCAGGGACGGCCGCCCGGCTGGGCGCCGCTGCCGGTGCAGTACGCCGACTACACCCTGTGGCAGCGGGACGCCGACCTCCCGCTCGGCCACTGGCTGGAGGCGCTGAAGGACCTGCCCGAGCGGCTGGAGCTGCCCACCGACCGCCCGAGACCGGCCAAGGCCACCTACCGCGGCGGCCAGGTGCCGATCGACTGGGACCCCGCCCTGCGCGACGGCGTCGCCGCGCTGGCCAGGCAGAGCGGCACCACGGTGTTCATGGTGTTGCAGGCCGCGCTCGCCGCGTTGCTCACCCGGCTCGGCGCCGGCACCGACATCCCGATCGGCACGCCGGAGGCCGGCCGCGCGGACGAGGCGCTGGACGACCTCGTCGGGTTCTTCGTCAACACCCTGATCCTGCGCACCGACACCTCGGGCGACCCGGCCTTCCGCGACCTGCTCGACCGGGTGCGCGAGACCGACCTGTCGGCCTACGCCCACGCCGGGGTGCCGTTCGAGCGGCTGGTCGAGGCGGTCAACCCGGCCCGCTCGCTCGGCCACCACCCGCTGTTCCAGGTGATGCTCGCCATGCAGGACGACGCCGGGGACGGCGGCGACACCCCCGCGCTGGCCGGGCTCGCCGTCGGCGGCCAGGAGATCCGCACCGACGTCGCCAAGTTCGACCTGGCGTTCAGCCTCAACGCCGACCTGCGCGGCGTGCTGGAGTACGCCGCCGACCTGTTCGACCACGAGAGCGCCCGGCTGCTCGCCGACCGGCTCGGGTGCCTGCTCCGCTCGGCCGTGGCCGACCCGGCCGCGCCGGTCAGCGCGCTCGACGTGCTGCCGCCGGGCGAGGCCGCCCGGCTGGCGCGCTGGGGCGACGGCGGCCCCTGGGAGCCCGTGGCGAGCTTCCCCGAGCTGTTCGAGGAGCAGGCGCGCCGCACCCCCGGCGCCCCCGCCGTCGCCTTCGGCGCCGACCGGCTGACCTACGCCGAGCTGAACGCCGCCGCCAACCGCCTGTCCCACCTGCTGATCGCCCGCGGCGCCGGCCCCGAGGACGTCGTGGCGCTGAAGCTGCCCCCCTCGACCGGCCTGGTCGTCGCGGTGCTGGCGGTGCTGAAGGCCGGCGCGGCCTACCTCCCGGTGGACCCGGCCTACCCGGCCGAGCGGATCGGCGCGATGCTCGACGACGCCGCCCCCGCCCTGGTGCTGTCCGGGCCGCTCCCCGACGCCGCCGCCTTCCCCGGCCACGACCCCCGCGACGCCGACCGGGCGGCCCCGCTGCTGCCGTCGTCCCCGGCGTACGTCATCTACACCTCCGGGTCGACCGGGCGTCCGAAGGGCGTGGTGGTCACCCACCGCGGCTTCGCCGCCCTGCGCGAGAACCAGGCCCGCGCCTACCCGGCGGGCCCCGGCGACCGGGTCCTGCAGTACGTCTCGCCCAGCTTCGACGTCTCGGTGGCCGAGCTGTGCTGCGCCCTGCTCACCGGCGCCTGCCTGACCGGGCCCGGCGGCGGGCTGACCGGCGAGGAGCTGGCCGCCCTGATGCGGCGGGAAGGGGTCACCCACGCGTTCATCCCGCCGGCGGTCCTCGAAGGGCTGCCCCGGGACATCCCGTCCCTGCGCACCCTGGTCACCGGCGGCGAGACGCTGTCGGCCGAGGCGCGCGACTCCTGGTCGCGGGGACGCCGCCTGATCAACGAGTACGGCCCGTCCGAGGTCACCGTCGCCGCGACCGTCAGCGCGCCCCTCGCGGGACCCGCCCACCCGCCGATCGGCCGCCCGGTCCCCGGCGCTGGAGTGCACGTCCTGGACGCCGGGCTGCGGATGGTGGCGCCCGGCGTGGTGGGGGAGCTGTACGTGTCCGGCGTGGGGCTGGCGCGCGGCTACCTGCGCCGCCCGGCGCTCACGGCCGAGCGGTTCGTGGCCGACCCGTTCGGGTCCGGGCGCATGTACCGCACCGGTGACGCGGTGCGGTGGCGGGCCGACGGGCAACTCGAGTTCGTCGGGCGCGTCGACGACCAGGTCAAGGTGCGCGGCTTCCGCGTCGAGCCCGGCGAGATCGAGGCCGTGCTCACCCGCCATCCGGCCGTGGAGCGGGCCGCGGTCGTGGTGCGGGAGGACCGGCCGGGAGACCGGCGGATCGTCGCCTACGTCGTGGCCGGTCAGCTCCCCGCAGGGCTGCGCGACCACGTGGCCGAGGCCTTGCCCGCGCACATGGTTCCCGCGGCGTTCGTCCGGATGGACGCGCTGCCGCTGTCGCCCAACGGCAAGGTCGACCGCCGGGCGCTGCCCGCGCCGGTGTACGAGGCCGGGACGGGACGGGCCCCGCTCGGCCCGCGCGAGCAGGTGGTGTGCGGGCTGTTCGCCGAGGTGCTCGGCGTCGCCGAGGTCGGCGTGGAGGACAACTTCTTCGAGCTGGGCGGGCACTCGCTGCTGGCCACACAGCTCGTCGGCCGCGTCCGCGCGGTCCTGGGCGTCGAGCTGCGGGTCGCCGACGTCTTCGAGGCGCCGACCCCGGCCCGGCTGGCCGCGCGCTCCGGCGGCGGGGCCGGCGGCGCGTTCGACGTCGTCCTGCCGCTGCGAGAGAGCGGCGACCGCTATCCGCTGTTCTGCGTGCACCCGCTGGCCGGCCTGGGCTGGCGGTACTCCGCGCTGCTGCGCCACCTCGACCCGGCGCACCCGGTGTACGCGCTCCAGGCCCGCGGCCTCGAAGGGCGCGACGAGCTGCCCGCCGACCTCGCCGAGCTGACCGCCGACTACGTCGCCCAGGTGCGCGAGGTCCAGCCCGCCGGCCCGTACCACCTGCTCGGCTGGTCGCTCGGCGGCAACTTCGCCCACGCCGTGGCCGCCCGGCTGCGCGAGGAGGGCGAGGAGGTCGGCCTGCTGGCCGTCCTCGACGCCTACCCCTCCCCGCCGGAGGAGAAGGACTACTCCGACCGCGCCGTCCTGCTCGCCGACATGTGCGAGCACTACGGCGAGGCGTACGGCGCCGAGCCGGTGGACATCGGCGCGATGAGCCTCGAGGAGATGCGCCGGCGCGTCATCACGCTGCTCGGCGAAAGCGCGAGCGAGCTCGGCCACCTGGACGAGGTCCAGCGCGGCCACGCCCTGGAGGTCATGGTCAACAGCATCCGGATCACCAGCGGCCCGCCCCCCGCGCTGGAGGGGGACATGCTGCTGGTGACCTCCGCCCGGCCGTCCTCGCCGCCGGAGTCCTGGCGCCCGTACACCGCCGGCGCCATCGAGGTCCGCCCGGTCGACGCCGAGCACCACCGCATGCTCGACCCCGAGCCCGCCGCCCACATCGCCGCCCTCATCGCCGACCGCATCACGGTCAGGGATCACGCGGGAGTGTGACGAACGCGGCGACGGTGATGGCCGCGGGATGGAAATCCCGCGGCCATCACCGTTCGTCGCTGTTTCCCCCCGGCTTGGTGCTAAGAAGCCCTCAGCACCGTCACCCCCCAACGTGAGGATCCGATGATGACCCGATTCAGAGCGCTGCCGTCCGTGCTCGCCGTGGCCGCGTCCATGCTGCTGATCAGCGGAAACGCGCGGGCCGACGCGGAGGTGCCGTTACCGTCGGCGATTTTCCGCGCCACGCACAACAGCTACTCCGGCGACGTGGACGGCGCGAAGAAGTCCATTACCTACCAGCTCGACCACGGCGTCCGTTTCATCGAGCTCGATGTCCACGACAACGGGTACGCGACGGCGCACGACTACGCCGTCGGACACGACTCGCCCGGCGACCTGGTCGACCACGCGGGCAACCCGGCCTCCAACCTGCTGCGCGACTGGCTGACCGTGATCGACGCCTGGTCCCAGCAGCATCCCACCGCGGCCCCGATCGTCGTCATGCTCGACCTCAAGGACGACCTGACCGACAATCCCTCCTTCGCCGCCGGCAACCTGACCGCGCTCAACCAGGAGCTCGTCTCGGTGTTCGGGCCCCGGCTGTCGGCCGCCGAGGAGTACCCGGCGAGCCCGCCGTCGGTGGACGCGCTGCGCGGCCGGGTGCTGGCGCTGCTCTCGGGGGACGGCAAGACCCGCGCGGAGTACAGACGCGACCTCGGCGCCAACCCCGCGGTCGCACTGAACGCGAACGGCCAGATCGTCGAGGTGCACGACTCCGGCGCGGGCGTGCTGTGGTACTGGACCGGCCGCTACGACAACGGCCGGGTGAGCTGGCTGCGCCACGGGAGGTACGACACCGGACAGACGCCCGCCGTCGCGCTGAACGACAACGGTGACCTGGTCGAGGTCCACCAGTCCCAGAGCGCGACCACGCTGTGGTACCGCGTCGGACGGCTCGGCGCCGACGGTGAGATCACCTGGTCGGCGAGCCACCAGTACGACAACGGCGTCCTGCCGACGGTCGCTTTCACCAGTCCGGGCGGCACGCAACTGCGCGAGATCCACCGCAGCCAGAGCAACAGCCAGAACTGGACGTGGAACGGCGCGCTGAACACCGCCGCGTCCACGGTCGCGTGGAGCGGCAACGCCAAGACCTCCGACGCGCGCTTCGACAAGACCACCTCGGCCCGTGGCACGGCGAGGGTCCACGTGTGGACCGGGGCGGACGGCCCCACGCCGGCGCGGACCCTGCGCGTGGACACCGACCGGTTCACCGGCGACCGCGTCCGCTACCGGCAGACGGCCTTCGACGAGTACCAGAAGGGCGACGCCGCGGAGCTGCAGCAGGGCGCCCTGTTCTATGCCGCACCGGCCACCGAGTCCGCCTTCATCACCTCCGCGCGGCAGGCGGGCCGGCTCGTGCGCGGGTGGGACTTCGACTCGGCGGCCATGGCGACGACCCCCCTCGCCGGCTATCCCGCGACCAACCACCCCTACGACGCCTGGTACGACGACCTGCTCACCCAGTCCGGCGCCGTCCAGTGACCCCTCCTGCCGCTCAGGTCAGGGCCAGGGCGTCGAAGAGGGCGTCGGTGTAGAAGTCGTCGATCTCGCAGGCGCCGGACAGGGTGGAGAAGTAGTGGTCCACCAGGTCCTGGCGGCCGGCGATGGCGCGCAGCATGGTGACCCGTTCCGGCTGGATCTGCAGTTCGGCGGCCCTCAGCGTGCCGTGGTAGACGCCCGTGAAGTGCTCGTCGCGGTCCTCGCCGAACCGCGCCAGCGCGGCGTCCAGCCGCACCGGGTCGCCGAGGTCGGCACCGATGTGGTCCACCAGCATCTGCACCTGGAGGAAGGCGTCGGTGATGCCGCTGTTGCCGATCGAGTCCTTGTGGTAGCCCGCGTCCCCCAGCAGCACCCACCCGGGGCCGGCCGCCTGGCGGAAGAAGTTGCGCTGGTCGCCGGTCCCGTACAGCCGCTCCGCCCGGGTGGCCGAGCGCATCCGCTCGTGCACCTCGGGCGCGGTCGTGCGGACGCTGTCCAGGTAGGCCGTCATGGCGTCCCCGCGGATGCGCTCGAACTCCGCCTGCGGGAAGTACGCCCCGACCAGCGTGCGCCCGTCGTTGGTGGGCACCGTGCCGACCAGGCGGCGGGGCCGCTGGTACACCTCGAACGTGGCCGGCAGGTCTTCGAAGTAGCTGAAGTACACACACGACCTCGGGGCGTCCTCCACCATCGTGCGCGCGCCGGTCAGCGCCGCGACCGTGGAGCGCATGCCGTCGGCGCCGATGACCAGCCTCGCCCGCTCCTCGAACCGGCCCTGCGCCGTCTTGACCCGCACGCCGGCGACGCGGTCGCCGTCGGACAGCAGCCCCTCCACCTGGCATCCCTGCCGGAACTCCACCCCGGCGGCGACGGCGGCGTCGGCCAGGACGGGGTCCAGGCGGTGACGGCGCGGCGCGTAGGCCGTGCGGTAGCCGTCCACCCCCCACGAGCAGCCTTCCAGCCGCACGTCCTCCACCTGGTACACGATGCCGTCGATGGGCGGGCAGCCGGTCGCCACCACGGCGTCCAGCACGCCCCACTGGCCGAGCTTCGCCACGCCCGGCTGGTGGAGGTAGTGCGTGGACAGCTTGTCGCGGGGGAAGCGGGCCTTGTCCAGCAGCAGCACCCGGTACCCGGCCCGCGCCAGCAGCATGGCGGCCGGCGACCCCGCGCAGCGGGCGCCGACCACGATCACGTCGTACATGCCCCGCCCCTCTAGTTCGGCCGGGCGATGACGGGCAGGTTCTTCGGCCCCCACATGCCCCGCTCGTGGTAACCGATCTCCACGCTCCGGTCCACCTCCAGCGAGGGGAAGCGGCGCAGCAGCGCCTCCAGCGCGATTTTGGCCTCCAGGCGGGCCAGCGGCGCGCCGATGCAGAAGTGGATGCCGTGGCTGAAGGCCAGGTGCGGGTTCGGGTCGCGGCGGATGTCGAAGCGCCCCGGGTCGGCGATGCGGCGCTCGTCGTGGTTGGCCGACATCAGCCACGGCGTGACCACGCGGTTCTCCGGGATGGTCACCCCGCCGAGCTCCACCTCCGCGGCGGTGATCCTGCTGGCGGTGGTGAAGGGCGCGCGGTAGCGCAGCACCTCCTCGATCGCCGGGGGGATCAGCGCGGCGTCGCGGCGGACGGCGGCCATCGCCTCCGGGTGGGCGTCCAGGCACAGCACGGAGCTGCCCAGCAGCAGCGTCGTGGTGACGCTGCCCGCCATGAACACGATGTCGGCGAACTTGACGACCTCGTCCTCCGAGAGCCGCTCGCCGTCCACCTCGGCGGTGCACAGCGCGCTGATCAGGTCGTCCCTGGGGTGCAGGCGCCGATCGCGGCAGTGCTGGAGCAGGTAGTCGGCCATGTCCTTGGTGACCTGTTCGAGCAGGTCGGCGTACTCGGGCGACTCGGAGGTGATGCCCTCGCGGGCGGTCATGCTCTGCGCGTTCAGCATGCGGTTGATCCACGTGCGGAACAGGTGCCGGTCGGAGGCCGGCACGCCGAGCAGCTCGGAGATCACGATCACCGGGAGCGGGAAGGTCAGCGCGTCGACCAGGTCGAACTCCTCCGTCGTCACCTCCTCCAGCAGCTCATCGGCCAGGGAGGCGATGCGGGGCGCGAGCGCGCCGACCGTCCGGGGGGTGAACGCCTTGCTGACCAGGCGGCGCAGCTTGGTGTGCCCGGGCGGGTCCATCGAGTTGATGTTCCCCTGGCTGATCTCGGCCAGCTCGGGATTGATGCGGCTGATGTCGTTGGAGAAGGCGGCGTGGTCGGTCAGCACGCGCTCCACGTCCGCGTAGCGGAAGACGTGGTAGGCGCCGTCGCCCTCGCGCCACACGGGATGGTGGTCCCGCATGCGGGCCATCCAGTCGAACAGCTCGGATCCGCCGTCCGCGAGCGGAACGGCGTCGATCATGACCTCGGTCATTTGGCGGACTCCATTCTGTCGTCCCCGCCGAATATGCCCGAGCCGCTTATCACCTGGATATCGGGAATCCGTTTGATATCGGGCTGATAACCGGTGGCCATAGTTTGTGCCAATGGATGTTCTCGGTGTGCTCGGTGGGATGGGTCCGCTCGCCTCGGCCGAGTTTCTGAAGACGCTCTACCACGCCAATCTCCGCTCCCGCGAACAGGACATGCCCCGGGTGCTCGTGGACTCCGACCCCGGCTTTCCCGACCGCACCGAGGCCGTGGACGGCCCGGGCGCGCAGGAGATCGCCCGCCGCCTCGACGCCCGGCTCGGCGACCTGCTCGCGCGCGGCGCCGACCGGCTCGTCATGGCCTGCTTCACCGCCCACCACTTCCTCCCGCTGGTCGACCCGCTGCTCCGGGCGCGGCTGACCTCCCTGGTGGACCTGACGATCGACGAGCTGGACCGCGCCGAGGGCAGGTTCCTGCTGCTGTGCACCGAGGGGACGCGGCGGGCGCGCATCTTCCAGAGCGCGCCGCTGTGGGACCGCGTCGCCGGCCGGGTGGCCCTGCTCGGAGAGCGGGACCAGGAGCTGGTGCACCGCATGGTGTACCGGATGAAGCGCAACGGCGCGCTGCCCGACGTCGCGCCGGCCGTCGACCGCCTGCGCGCCCGCTACGGCTGCACGGGCGTCGTCCTCGGCTGCACCGAGTTCCACCTGGTGTCAGGCGGGCTCGCAGCTCTGCTCGGCGAGGCGAACGTGGTCGACGCGTTGCGCGCGTTCGCCCGCACCATCCAGGCCCCCTATCGGAAGGACCTCCAGCATGCCGGATGAGAAGCTCGGCCCGCCCACGTTCGGCGTGCTGCCCGGAGCCGCCGTGCGCCGCGTGCTGGCCGGCCGGGAGAAGCAGGTGGTCGAACTGGTCGAGGAGGCCTACCGCCTCCACGGCGAGGGCCGCACCGTCAACCCGCCGTCGTACTTCCTGCGCTTCCCCGACCGGCCCACCGGGCGGATCATCGCGCTGCCCGCCTCCGTGGGCGGGCAGGACGCCGTCGACGGGCTCAAGTGGATCTCCAGCTTCCCCGCGAACGTGGCACGCGGCATCCCGCGCGCCTCCGGCGTGCTCATCCTCAACGACCCCGAGACCGGCTACCCGTACGCCTGCCTGGAGGCCTCCCTCATCAGCGCGGCGCGCACCGCGGCCTCGGCCGTCCTGGCGGCCGACCGTCTCACGCGCGGAGGGCGGCGGCCGGTGCGCGCCGGGTTCTTCGGCACCGGGCTGATCGCCCGCACCATCCACTCCTACTTCGCCGCCACCGGCTGGAGCTTCGACAGTGTCGGCGTGCACGACCTGGTGCCCGAGCGCGCCGCCGGCTTCGCGGCCGACCTGGCCGCCGCCGGCCAGGACGCCGTGGTGCACGACCGTCCCGAGGACCTGCTCCGCGCCTGCGACCTGGTGGTGTTCGCCACCGTCGCCGGCACGCCGCACGTGACCGACCCCGCCCTGCTGGCCCACAACCCGCTCGTCCTGCACGTGTCGCTCCGCGACCTCGCGCCCGAGATCGTCAAGGACGCCGCCAACGTCGTGGACGACGTCGACCACTGCCTGCGCGCCGGCACCTCCCTGGATCTGGCCCAGCAGCTGACCGGCGGGCGGGACTTCGTGGACGGGACCCTCTACGACGTCATGACCGGCGCGGTGACGGTCCGCCACGACCGGCCGCTGATCTTCTCGCCGTTCGGGCTGGGCGTGCTCGACCTCGCCGTCGGGCGGTTCGTCCACCAGGCCGCCGGTCACTCCGGCGACCTGTCCGTCGTGCCCGACTTCTTTGTGTGAAACCGGCCTTGTGTGAAACCGGCTCTGTGCCAAATCGGGCGAATTTCGCCCGCATAAACCGGCTCAATACGCTTCACGAGTCGCTCCGCCGCTGTTCTTAGGAGAGTCAGTTGACAGTTCTGGCAACGGCCGAAAGCGCCACCGGGGGTCTCCGGCTGAGCGCCACGGACGCCGACGAATTGGTGACCATCGCCCGGACGGTGA
This sequence comes from Sphaerisporangium sp. NPDC005288, assembly GCF_040607475.1. NCBI lineage: Bacteria > Bacillati > Actinomycetota > Actinomycetes > Streptosporangiales > Streptosporangiaceae > Sphaerisporangium > Sphaerisporangium sp. NPDC005288. The sequence continues at coordinate 80,134 of NZ_JBEXGT010000014.1, forward strand.
TCCGTCAGGTCCCGGGCGGCCGCATCGACGACGCGGAGATGATCGCCGCCTGCCGCCGGGCGTCCATGCTGATGCCCGCCTCCCTGCGCGGGATGCTGCGCGGCTTCCTGCGCGAGTCCGGGGAGCGCGGCGCCGCGCTCATCCACAACCTGCCCATCGACGAGGCGTCGCTGCCTTGCACGCCCGGGACCGGCACTTCGGTGCAGCGGTTCGGCACCGTTCCCGCCCTCCTCCTCATGCTGATCGCCGCCGAGCTGGGCGAGCCCGTGGCCTTCCGCGCGGAGAAGTCCGGCGCCCTGGTACAGGACGTCGTACCGGTGCGCGGCAAGGAGGAGTTCCAGGGCAACGCCGGTTCGGTGCTGCTCAGCTTCCACAACGAGAACGCCTTCCACCCCTACCGGCCGGACTTCGTCATGCTCCTGTGCCTGCGCGCCGACCGCGACCGGGTCGCCGGCCTGCGCACGGCGAGCATCCGGGAGATCACGCCGCTGCTCAGCCCGGCGGCCAGGACGGCGCTGAGCAGTCCGGACTTCGTGACGGCCGCGCCGCCCTCGTTCGGCACCGGCCAGAGCACCGCCCCGCACGCGGTGCTGTCGGGCGCGCCGGAGGACCCCGACATCCGCGTCGACTTCGCCGCGACCAAGGCCCTCAGCCCCGAGGCCGAGCGGGCGCTGGCCGAGCTGGGGGAGCTGTGCGAGCGGGTCGCCCACACCGTCGTCCTCAACCCCGGCGACCTGGCGATCGTCGACAACCGGGTCACCATGCACGGGCGAACCGCGTTCCGCCCCCGCTACGACGGCGCCGACCGCTGGCTCCAGCGCACGTTCGTCCTGCGCGACTTCCGCCGCTCCCGCATAGACCGCCCCAACGACGGCCACATCATCGCCTGATCCACGGACTGCCACCCGGCCCGTCTCCACCCACCGGCGACGGGCCGTCCCCGTGCCCAACCCCGCACACCACCCACCCGCGCCGACGACGGGCCGCTCTCACATGACGTGGCCATGGCCCTTCTCGCGTGGACGGCGGTGGCCGGTGTCCGGACGGTGCGGTGATGGCGGTCATCGCAATCGAGGGTGTGCCGCCTGAGAGCGTGGCGGTATCGGACGGTTGGCTGTGTCAGTCAGGAAGTGCGAGCGTCGTGCTTCTCGCGGTTGGTAATGACCTGGTCCATGTGGGTCTGCGCCCAGTGCCTGAGGTGGCGTGTCAGGTGGTGGAGCGAGAGGCCGAGGTCGGTCAACTCGTAGGTGACGGTGACGGGGACGGTTGGCGTCACGGTGCGGGTGAGTAGGCCGTCGCGTTCGAGTGCTCGTAGAGTCTGGGTCAGCATCTTCTGGCTGACTCCCGCAAGCAGGCGGGAGATCTCGGAGTAGCGCATCGCTCGTGCGGCATCCGATGCACCCGGCTGGTCAGATTTGTCTGCTGTGTCGCCGCCAAGTGCGCACAGGATCAGCACGACCCACTTGTCCGAGATCCGGTCGAGGAGCCGGCGGCTGGGGCATGCCGCCAGGAACGCGTTGTACTCCATCTTGGCCTGCGCTCTCTGGGCGGCCTTCGCTGGCTTCACCGATCTCGCCTTTCGCCTGTGGGAGAGTTACGCACTTTAGAGTGCCTACTTCCCTGTGGGAAGTAACTATCCAATACTCGCCCAGAGAGACTGAAGACGGCCACCCACGGCGATAAGCGAAAGGCACACCGATGATGGCGCCAACCACATCACTTCCCGGCGGCACCTGGACGCTGGGCAACTCGACCATCACCCGGTTCGGTTACGGCGCGATGCAACTCGCCGGCCCGTGGGTCATGGGGCCTCCCGCTGACCACGATGGCGCCCTGGCAGTATTGCGCGAGGCCGTCGCGGCCGGTATCACCCACGTTGATACCAGCGACGCGTACGGACCGCGTTTCACCAACGAGCTGATCCGTGCGGCGCTGCATCCCTATCCGGAGTCGTTGTTCATCGCCACCAAGGTTGGGGCGAACCGAGATGCGCAAGGCGGCTGGCCCACGGCCCGGCGACCCGAAGATCTGCGCAAGCAGGTCCACGAGAACCTCCAGTCTCTCGGGGTCGAGACTCTCGATTTGGTCAACATGCGCATGGGCGATGCCGAAGGCCCCAAGGCTGGTTCGCTCGCCGAGGCGTTCGAGACGCTCGTCGAACTCCAGCGAGAGGGTCTGATCCGTCACCTCGGGGTCAGCAACGTCACCACCGAGCAGGTGGCCGAGGCCCGCGGTATCGCCCCGATCGTCTGCGTGCAGAACATGTACAACCTCGCCCACCGCCACGATGACGAACTCATTGACAGGCTCGCCGCCGATGGCATCGCCTACGTGCCGTTCTTCCCGCTGGGGGGCTTCACGCCGCTACAATCCGATGGGCTCTCGGGGGTCGCGGCCCGGCTTGGGGCGACGCCGATGTCGGTCGCGTTGGCCTGGCTGTTGCAGCGCTCACCGAACATCCTGCTCATCCCCGGCACATCATCGACAGTCCATCTGAGCGAGAACATCGTCGGCGCTGGACTCTCCCTCTCCGATGAGGACGTGGCCGAACTGGAGAGTATCGGCCGCTGAACGCCATGCAGGCCGCGCCCAGGTCTGGCGACAGGCATGTCGCTCCTCCTGACGCAGGTTTCGCTTGCACCGACCTGATGCTGGTCACGATCCGTCGTCACCGGTGCAGTAGCACTACACCCTCGATCGTGCAGAGTCGTGATGGCCGTATGGTCAACCGTTGTTCGAGTCCCGCCGTGAACGGAGGCCCGCTCCGGCGGCGAGCACGACCAGCAGGCCCACCCCCACCAGCACCCGTCCGTCGGGTCCGGCCAGCCCCCCGCCCCCGGTGTCGGCGGCGCCCGCCGGGATCCTGGTCACCTTCCCGCTCCTGTCCGCCCCCGGAGCGTCCCGCACCCTGACGTCCTGCGGCTGCGCCCCTGGTGGGCCGGAGGCGCAGTGGTACTGCACGACGTCGGTGAGGACCCTGCCATGCCGCGCTCCGGTGGCGTGGGCGGCGGCACAGAGGAGGAGCGGGCCGCCGATCAGGACGGCGAGGGGGAGGACCGAGGACGGACGCACGGGGGCTCCTGAGGTGACGGTGGGAGGTGAAGAGAGGACGGGAAGTGAAGGAGCTGGGTTGTCCGGAAATGTGCACGAAATTTTTTGGCGGGGGATTCGGGGTCGGGGCGGGGTGGTGAGAGGTGGGTTCGGGATCGCTGGGAATCGTTGTTTGAGCTGCCGTGGGGCGGGGGCGGGCGGCGGTGGAGGGCGGGGGGTGGCGGGGGCCACAGGGCCGGGCGGGTAGGGGGATCCGCCGTTTTCCGCGTCCCACAATCGAGCCGGGAGGGCGTGAGGGCCGTTCTAGAGGGGGTAAGGCAGAACGGCCCTGTCATCTCGTCGCCGTTCGCGGCGGGCTGACCAGACAAGCCAATGGAGGATCACGGTGACGCCCACCAACCCTGACAAGCCTCACAAGATCGGATCAGGCGGGCCGCGCTGGCGCCTCTCGGGACCGCCCATCCTCGCCGCCGCCGTCATGCTCGTGACGTCGGGAGGCGTCGGGATGGCCGCCGCTTCGGCCGCGTCCCCCACGCCGCCTCCCTCCGAGACCCCCAGCCCCACCCCCACGCTCACCGACACCCCGACCGTGCCGCCCACGGACGTCCCCACCGGCACCCCGTCGCCCGCCGTCCCTCCGCCCCCGGCCGAGACGCCGACCGTCTCCGTGCCGCACGTGGCCCCGTGGGCGTTCGTCGGCACCCTGCACGGCGAATTCGTCATCCCGTCCAAGGACCGCTGCACCACCGTCACCCTGCTCACCCAGACCGGCCGGGCGACCTCCGTGTCCGAGGACGCGATCACCGTGCGCAGCCAGGACGGCTACGAGAAGGCGTACTCGATCATCGACGCCACCCGCGTCGTCTCCGGCCGTCGCGGCGACAGCGTGATCAAGCAGGGCGACTGGGTCGCGCTGACGGCCGTGCCGCAGGGTGACGACACCACTCCCGTCCCGCCGAGCCCGACGCCCACGCCCGAAGGTTCCGTGACCCCCACTCCGGAGGGTTCGGTCACGCCCACCCCGGAGGGCTCCGTCACCCCCACTCCCGAGGGCTCGGTCACGCCCGCCCCTGAGGGCTCGGTGACGCCCACGCCCGAGGGTTCCGTGACCGCCACGCCCGAAGGAACGGTGACGCCCGCGCCCGAGGGGCAGAGCGAGCCGGTCGCGCCTCAGGGGGAGACCGCGACCGCCGCCCCGGAGCTGTCCGCGACGGCCGGGTACATCGTGGACCTCTCGCGCCCGAACAAGAGGTACTGGCCGGGCAAGGGCTGGAAGCCCAGCACTTACTGGTGGCCGGGTCAGGCCAAGTGGCGCGCTCCCGCGTCCTGTCCCACGCCGACTCCGACCGAGACACCGACCGAGACTCCGACCCCCACGCCGACCGTGACTCCGACGACCGAGCCGACCCTGCCCACCGAGACCCCGACGGCCGACCCGACGGCCGATCCGACGGTGACCCAGACGGTGACCGTCACCCCGACCCCCTGAGCCGTTCACGCTGACGGGCGTCCGCGCTCGCGTCCGCTGAGCGGTTCACACTGACGGGCGTCCGCCCCCGCGGCCGCGGCACGACCTCCGTGCCGCGGCCGCTCCACGCCCGCCCCGCCGAGCCGGTGGGCCGATGCGCCGCCCGCTGGGCCGGTCGTCCAGAGGCGCCGGGTCGGCCCGATGTCGCGGGTGAGCCGACCGGCGGCCGGTCGAACGGATGAGCCGGTCGCGCCGATGCCATCGGTGGGTCGGTGGGCCGGTGGGCCGGAAGAGCCGGGGGTCCTGTTGAGCTGCGGTTGCGGCCGGTCAGTCGCAGCAGCAGTCGTCCTCCTCGGCGGCGTTCTGGCGGGCGGTCACTCCGTCCGAGGAGTCGTCGGTCGTCGTGACGTCAGCGGACCTCGCCTTCTTGCCCTTCTGTGACCGGCCGGGGTTGACGATGATGAACTTCAGGTGGATGTTGCACACCTTGGCGTTCTTGCACAGCGCGTTCTGGATGCCGGTCGCACCGCTCAGGGTCTCGGCCGAGGTGTGCTGGATGCCCTTGTTGACGGTGGGGCTGCTCACCTCGGTGATGCTCTGGTTCCGCGTGCCGTTCCCGGCCTTCAGGACGGTGGGCACGGAGTCGTCGCCGTCGCCGTCGCCGCGCGGGTGACCGCTCCTGGTCCCGTGGGCCAGCGTGCCGCCGCCGGACCGGCCGTGCCCGTGCGCCCGTGCGCGGCCTCGCTCCCCGGTCGCCGGCCGCGCATGCTCGCGGGTCTGGGCGTGCGTACGGGTGTGGTGGGGCCTGCTCGACGTCCGGCCCGTGTCGGCGTCGGCCGTCGCGGCGGGCGAGGTGACGATCAGGATCATTGGAGCGGGGGCCCCCGCGAGCAACCACACGGCGAGGTGGCCTGCCATGCGGACTCGGCCGCGGTGCCGACGCGTCATCTTCCGCCCCCTGATGCCTCGCCCGCAGCCCGGGCGGCCAGGTCTGGATCAGGACCGGCCCGGTCAGCGTAACTCCGGGCGGCACGGCGGGCGGGTCCGCCGCGAACGGCGCGAGCGGGTCATTGCCGGATCATTGCCTTGGGCGGTGCCAACCGCGGTGCGTGGCGCGGTTTCGCTGCTTGATGACGCAGACGCGCTGGTGCGTGCACAGAGCCGTCTGCGTGCGCGAGTATCCGCCGGTGATGGTGTTGGTCACCTGCTGCTGGCCGCGGACCACCGTAGGGCTGTAGATGGCGGCGTAGGTGTTGTTGCGCCGGCCGTTGCCCGCCGTCATGTGGATCGGCCCCCGGTCGCCGCCCCTGAGCACAGCGGCGCCGCCTCGGGGCGCGGCCGTCGCCTCGGCTCCGGCGGCCGAGGGCGCGGCGACCGCGATCAGCGCGCCGGCCAGGACACCCAGCAGCACCGCCCCCGGCACGCGGACGCGGACGGGGACGGGGACGGGGGCGTGGACGTGGACATGGACGGGGGCATGGTCCGGCGGGCCGTTCGTTCCGGCGGGCCGGCTCTGCGTGCGGTGAAGGGCCATCGGGCGCACCTGCCTCTCCAGGTCCGTCCGGTGGCGGGCGTTCCCCGGACCGGACATCGGCGACGTCAGGCTCCCTACCCCGTCACCGGCCACGCCCTGTGCCGGAATGCTCACGACACGTGTGTCTTTGGACGCTCTTTGTCGCCGCCACGATGGGCGGCGACGGCGTTGAGCGGGCCTGTACGCGACCATCGGCACGGTCACCCGGCGGCATCCGGGAGCGGCGGGAACACCGGACCGGCCGGAAGGAGTTCGGCTGTGTGGACGACTGAGACGCGGGGAGCGTGAACGGTGATGGGACGGACCACGACGAGGTTGACGGCCGCCGCGGCGGTGGCGGCGGCCGGCTGGGCGCTGCGGGACGTCCCGGCGGAGCTCGGCGCCCGCCCACTGCGCTCCGGCGCACGCCGCGCCGCCCGCATGCGCGCCTCGGCGCGGTTCGCGGACGGCGTCTTCGTCAACCCCATGCCCGGACCGACGAAGGTGCCGGCCGGGCCGCCGCCGGGCATGCTCCGCGAGCTGCTCACCGGCGCCGAGCGGCGCCGTCCGCCGGGGGAGGTGCCGCTCCTGACCCCGTCGGCCGAGCCGCCCACCCCCGACGGGCTGCGGGTCGTCTGGTACGGCCACGCCTCGACGCTGGTCGAGATCGAGGGACGGCGGGTCCTGTTCGACCCGGTGTGGAGCAGGCGGGTCTCGCCCTCCCAGCTCGTGGGGCCGAAGCGGCTGCACCCGGCGCCGGTCGGCCTCGGCTCGCTCCCGTCCCTCGACGCGATCGCCATCTCGCACGACCACTACGACCACCTCGACCTGGCGACCGTTCGCGTGCTGGCCCGCACGAGCACCGCGCCCTTCCTCGTGCCCCTGGGCATCGGCGCACACTTGGAGAAGTGGGAAGTGCCGTCCGAGCGCGTCGTCGAGCTCGACTGGGACGAGGAGGCCGAGGTGGCCGGGCTGCGGTTCACCGCGACGGCGGCCCGGCACTTCTCCGGGCGGACCTTCCGCCGCGACGAGACGCTGTGGGGCTCGTGGGCGGTCGCCGGTGAGCGCCGCAAGGTCTTCTACGCCGGCGACTCCGGGTACTTCCAGGGGTATGCCGGCATCGGCGCCCAGCACGGGCCGTTCGACCTCACGCTGATGCCGATCGGCGCCTACAGCCCCGCATGGCCCGACATCCACATGAACCCCGAGGAGGCGGTGAACGCCCACGTCGACCTCGGCGGCGGGCTGCTGCTTCCCGTGCACTGGGCGACGTTCACGCTGGCCCTGCACCCGTGGGCGGAGCCCGTCGAGCGGCTGTGGCGGGAGGCCAAGGCCCGTGACGTCCGCATCGTGGCGCCTCGGCCCGGTGAGACCGTCGACGTCGACGCCGCGCCGGCGGTGGACGGCTGGTGGGAGACCCTGATAAGGCGGTGATGTGGACCTCTCCCAGGCGGTGAGCGAGCTGTACGGCGGCGCGCCGGAAGACTTCGTCGAGACGCGCAAGCGGCTGGCGGCCGAGGCCAAGAAGGCCGGGGACGCCGGCCTGGCCAAGAGCATCGGCGCGCTGCGGCGCCCCACGGTGTCCGCGTGGGCGGTGAACCGGCTGGCCCGTGACGCCCCCGACGAGCTGGACGAGTTGCTCGACCTGGGCGCCGACCTGCGCGCGACCTGGGGGAAGGGCGGGCAGATCGGCGAGCTGGACCAGCGGCGCGGCGAGCTGGTCGCCCGCCTGTCCCGCACCGTCGACGCGCTGGCCGAGCAGGCGGGCCGTCCGCTGCGCGAGGGGGCCGCGCGCGAGATCGAGGACACCCTGCACGCCGCGACGATGGACGCGGCGGTGGCCGAGGAGGTCCGGCACGGCCGGCTCGCCCAGCCGCGCAGACACGTCGGCTTCGGCCCGGCCGACGACCTGTCCGCGCTTCTGGGGAGCTCCGTCGCCGGCGCCGCGCCGGCCGGAACGGACCGGCGCGAGGCCGGCCACTCCGCGCCGGCCGGTGGGCGCGCCGCCAAGGGCGCCCCGGCCGCCAAGGGCGATCGGGCCCAGCGGGCGGCCGAGGCGGCCAAGGCCCGCGAGGAGGCCAAGAAGCGGGAGGAAGAGGAGCGGCGCCGCCGGCGGGAAGAGCGGGCGGCGGCGGCCGAGGCCCAGGCCGCGCAGGCCGCGAGCGCCCTCGCCGAATGGGAGGCGGAGACCGGTGAGGCCGAGCGGGCTCACGTGGCCGCCACCGAGGAGGCCGGCCGGCTGCGCCGCGAGCTCGCCGCGGCACTCGAACGCCAGGAGGCGGCGACCAAGCGGCTGAACTTGGCCGAGCGCGAACGCGACCGCGCCACCCGCCGAGCCGCCGAAGCCCGCCGCCGCGCCGCCGAGGCCCGCGCGGAGTCCTGACCAGCGGGTGAGGGCAGGGGTGGTGCGGTCAGGGGAGGAGGGAGGGGCGTTCGCGGGCGGGGTGGCGGGGGCCGTGCCACTCGACCAGCATGACGGTGGCGTCGTCCTCCATCCGCTGGTCGTGGTAGGTGAGCACGTTGCGGATCAGCCGGCGCAGGGTTTCCTGCACGGGCAGGGCGTCCATCGCGCTGCGGATGACGAAGTCGACGAAGCGCGGCAGTCCGAACTCCTGGCCGTCCTCGTTGCGGGCCTCGGTGATGCCGTCGGTGTAGAGCAGCACGCGGTCGCCGGGCTGGAGCTGCTCCTGGCACGTCACCAGGGGCAGGCCGAGGTAGAGCCCGAGCGGGTGGGACGGCCGGCAGTCCAGCGTGGCCACCCAGTGCCCGTCGCGGATCAGCACGGGGGGATGGTGGCCGCAGTTGATCCAGGTGAGCAGCCCGCTGGGGACGTCCAGGTTGGCCAGCACCGCGGTGGCGAAGCGCTCGTCGGTGCCGAACTCCTCCATCAGGGCGTCCTCGATCGCCTCGACGGTGGAGGGGAGGTCCTTGCCCTGGTGGCGGTGGCTGCGGCAGGCCGCGACGGCCAGGGTCGCGGTCAGGCCGGCGGAGGCGTCGTGGCCCATGGCGTCGTACATCGCCAGGTGCAGGGTGTCGCCCGCCAGGCCGTAGTCGAAGGCGTCGCCGCTGATGTCGTAGGCGGGCTCCAGCGCCGCGGCGATCACCACCTCGTCGTTGGCGAAGCTCAACGGCGGCATCAGGTTCCACTGCATCTCCGCCGTGACGCTCATCGCGCGGGTGCGCACGAGCCGTGCGAAGGTGTCACTGTGGGCGCTCTTGCTCGCCACCAGCAGCGCCACGGTCGAGGCCAGGCAGCGGATGTCCGCCTGGGTCCACTCGGTCTCCTCGTCCACGCTGACGCGCATCACCCCGAGGCGTTCGATGCCGTCCAGCAGGGGCGCCCACCACCACTCGGGACGGCCGTCCTCGCCGGTCTTGGGCAGGACCTGCAGCTGCTGGAACGCCTTGCCCGCCAGCGTGCCGTCGACCCGCAGCTCGCAGGGCCCCAGAGGCAGGCCTTCGGGGTGGGGGAGCAGGTGCAGGTTCTCCTGCTGGAGGTCGACCAGATACACAAGGATGTCGCGCATGCCCGCCGCCGGCGCGTGCTCGGCGAGCAGCCCCGGCAGCATTTCCAGGCCCGAGAAGTGGCCGGCCTCCATCAGTTCGGCCATCAGATCGGCGGCACCGGCGGACAGCTTCCTCGCGATCACCTGGCCCCCTGCGTCCTCCCTGAGAGCCTTACCCCCGCTCGAGCAGCGGATGGGACATACCGGGCAAATTGTGGTCATAGGCGCGGAAAGTGATGACGCACGTGCGGGTGCGCGTCACCCTTACCTCTCGCTAATCCCGTGCTCCGTAGACATGGTCCCGTCGGCCGGGCACCGGGCCCGGGGACGCGAGGAGGAGATCGAGATGGTTGTCCGGCGGCTGACCTTGGTGTTGGCGTCACTGCCCGTGCTCGCGCTGGCCGGATGCGGGGGGCAGGCGAAGGGGACGGGCGTCGCCTCGGCCGACGGCGGGGCCTCCGGCAGGCCCGCCGCGTCGGCCTCGCCCGCGACGTCCAGCGACCCGCTGAAGTTCGCGCAGTGCATGCGCGAGCACGGGGTCGACATGAAGGACCCCGATCCGGACGGCCGCATCCAAATGAAGATCGACAAGGGGCAGCAGGGCAAGATGGAGGCGGCGCAGAAGGCGTGCGGGAAGTACATGCAGGGCGGCAAGCGGATGGACGCGGACGACCCGAAGCGCCGGGACGCCATGCTGCGCTTCGCCCGGTGCATGCGCGAGCACGGTGTCGACATGGCCGACCCCAAGCCCGGGGAGGGCATCCTGATCAGGATGCCCAAGCCGGGCAGCGGAGGGGAGGAGAAGGTCAAGGCCGCGCAGAAGGCGTGCGAGCACTTCATGGGCGGCGGCATGGGCGGGTGACCGCGGCCCGGACGGATCACGGCGACTCGGCGGGATGACGGCGGCCAGGGCGGGTGACCGCGGCCGGGCTGGGTGACGGCGGGCCGGGCGGGTGACGGCGGGCCGGGCGGGTGATCGCAGCCAGGTCGGGGTGATCGCGGCCAGGCCGGGGTGACGGCGGCCAGGCCGGGGGACCGCGGCCCGGTCGCGTCGCCCCGCCGGTCACCTCGTGGCTGCGGGGAGGCGGGCCGCGACCGGGGGGCGGGCGGCGGGCAGGCTCACGGTGACGAGCAGGCCGCCGTCCGGACGGGGCGCCGCCTCCACCTGGCCGTCGTGCGCGGCGACGATGGCCCGGACGATCGAGAGCCCGAGGCCGGAGCCCTGCGCCGAGCCGACGCGCTCGCGCAACCGGTGAAACGGCTCGAACAGGTCCTCGACCTCGTAGGCGGGGATCACCGGCCCGGTATTAGCCACCTTGATCACGATATTTTCGGAATCGTCGGTCACCTCGACCCGCAGCATCCCGTCCTTGACGTTGTACTTCAGCCCGTTCTCCACCAGGTTGAACACGCACCGCTCGATGAGCACCGGATCGCCCGCCGCCGTCGCCGGGGACAGCCGGCGCTCCAGGGCGACGCGCCGCCGCCGCGCGAGCGCCTCCAGCCCCTCGAGCACGCCGAGCGCCACCTCGTCCACCGCCACCGGCCTGCGCGCCACCAGCTCGTGCTCCGACCGGGTGAGCAGCAGCAGGCCCTCGATCAGCCGTTCGTGCCGGGCGTTGGTGCCCAGCAGCGCCTTGCCCAGGCGCACCAGGTCGTCGGAGGCGTCCGGCTCCTCCAGGGCCACCTCCAGCAGCGTCCGGTTGATCGCCAGCGGGGTGCGCAGCTCGTGCGAGGCGTTCAGCACGAACCGCCGCTGCGCGTCGAACGCCCGCTGGAGCCGGTCCAGCATGGCGTCGAAGGTGTCGGCGAGCCGCTTGACGTCGTCCCGCGGGCCCGCGAGGGCGATGCGCTCGTGCAGGGTGCTCTCCGAGAGCCGCTCGGCCGTCTCGGTCACCTGCCGCAGCGGGCGCAGCGCGCGGTCGGCCACCAGATGGCCGAGGACGATCGCCAGCACGCCCCCGACCAGCATGATGATGGCCGAGTTCTGGAACAGGTCGCCGAGCACCTGCTGCCTGCCCTGCTCCACCTGGGCGAGCACGTCGCGCTGCACCTTCATCGCGAACACCATGGGCTTGTGCGGCGAGGTGGGCAGGTCAGGCGGCAGCGTGGAGGTACCAAAGAACAGCTCCCGCTCCAGCGCGCGGGCCGTGAGCAGGTACGTCACCCACAGCAGCGCCGTCCCGGCCGTGAAGAACAGGCCGCTGTAGAGGATGGTGAGCCGGGTGCGCAGCCCGACGCCGCTCCACCACCCGCGCGCCCGCCGGGCGATCACCGCTCACCCCCCGGCCGCCCCGCCAGGCGGTACCCCATCCCCGGCACGGTCTCGATGACGTCCGGCTCTCCCAGCTTCCTGCGCAGGGTGGTGATGGTCACCCGCAACGCCCCCGTCCCCGACTCCACGTTCTCGTCCCACGCCCGCGCGACCAGCCGCCGCGGCGTCACCGCGGCCCCGCCGGCCCGCACCAGCTCCGCCAGCACGGCGAACTCCTTGCGCGTCAGCGTCACCGGCCGCCCGTCCCGGTGGACCGCGCGGACCGCCAGGTCCACCCGCACGCCCGCCCGCGACAGGACGGCGGGACGCTCCGGCGCGGTGCGGCGGGCGAGCGCGCGGATCCGCGCGACCAGCTCGGTGAACGCGAACGGCTTGGTGAGGTAGTCGTCGGCCCCCAGCGACAGCCCCGCGACCCGGTCGCCCACCCGCCCGGCGGCGGTCAGCATGAGCACCCGTCCGGACGCCCCCGCGGCGGCCAGGCGGCGGCACACCTCGTCCCCGTGCAGCTCCGGCAGGTCGCGGTCGAGGACGACCACGTCGTAGGCGGTGTGGCCGAGCCGCTCCAGCGCCTCGGCGCCGTCGTAGGCCACGTCCACCGCGATCGCCCTGCGCCGCAGCCCGCGGGCTATGGCGTCGGCGAGTTCGTCCTCGTCCTCGACGACGAGCACACGCATCGCGCGTCCCCCCTTCGCTGGTCTGGCGGGCAACAACGGACGACTGACCAGCGTGCCTCAGACGGCGTTAGCAACCGGTAAGCCCGCCGGCCCCGTCCCGCGCTTACCCGCCGCTAATCCGCCGCTGACTAGAAACCCACCCATGCCGCGGGCGTGGGTCCCGCGGCGCGGAGGTGAACATCGATGGGAGCTCGGCGCCTGGGCGTCCTGCCGGCCGGGATCGGAGTGACCGCGCTCCTGGCCGGGGCGGCCGCGGCGGCTGTGGTGATGAACTCCGGCGCCGGCGCGGCGTCGCCGTCCGCGTCGCCGGCGAGGAGCACGGCCGAGATCACGCGTGGCGACCTGGTGGACACCTCTTCGGTGGACGGGACGCTGACCTACGCCGGCGAGCGGAAGGTCTACGCGGGCGCGCCCGGCACCGTGACGGCCGTCGCCGCCGAGGGCAGCACCGTCACCCGCGGCCACGCGCTGCTCAAGGTGGACCGCAGGCCGCTCGTGCTGATGTACGGGCGGGTCCCGGTGTACCGGACGATGCGGCGCGGCGTGAGCGACGGGCCCGACGTCCGCCAGCTCGAGTCCAACCTCAGGGCCTTGGGCTACGGGGACGACATGACCGTGGACGAGGAGTTCACCTACGCCACCGACCAGGCCGTACGGGAGTGGCAGGAGGACCGCGGGCTCCCGGAGACCGGCGCGGTGGACGCGGCCCAGGTCGTGTTCCTCGACGGGCCCGTGCGGGTCTCCTCGGCCGAGGTGGAGGCCGGAGACGCCGTGGGGCCGGGCAGGCGGGCGCTCGCTGTCACCTCCACCCGCCGCACCGTCCACGTGGACCTCGACACCGACTACCAGGCCATGGCCAGGAAGGGGGCGGCCGTGACCGTCGAGCTGCCCGGGGGGCGCCGGGTCAAGGGCACGATCTCCGAGGTGGGCACGGTGGCCAGGTCCAGCGGCCAGGAAGGCGATCCGGGAGGGGGTGACGGGGCCACCATCGACGTCGACATCACGCTGAAGTCGGCCAGGAAGGTCGGCCGGCTCGACCAGGCCCCGGTCACCGTGGACATGGAGAGCGAGCGGGTGAAGGACGTGCTGTCGGTGCCGGTCGAGTCGCTGCTCGCCCTGGCCGAGGGCGGCTTCGGCGTCGAGGTCGTCGAGGGCGCGTCCTCCCGCTACGTCGCGGTGGAGACCGGGGCCTACGGCGGCGGACGGGTCGAGATCACCGGCCCCGGGCTGGCCGCCGGCATGAAGGTCGGGGTGCCGGAGCAGTGAGCGCCATCGTCCGGCTCACCGACGTACGCAAGGTCTACGGCGGGCACGTGGAGGCCCTGCGCGGGGTGAGCCTGGTCATCGAGGAGGGCGAGCTGCTGGCCATCGTCGGCCCGTCCGGGTCGGGCAAGTCCACGCTCCTCCACATGATCGGCACCCTGGACCGGCCCACCTCGGGAAGCGTCCGCATCGCCGGCCACGAGATCGCCGAGCTGTCGGACCGGGAACTGTCCGCGCTGCGCGCCCGCCGCCTGGGGTTCGTCTTCCAGCAGTTCCACCTGGCGCCCGGCACCACCGCGCTGGACAACGTGGCCGACGGCTCCCTCTACAGCGGACGCCCGCTGCGCGAGCGGCGCGAGCGGGCCGCCGCCGCCCTGGAACGGGTGGGACTCGGGCACCGGCTCGCGCACAAGCCCCACCAGCTCTCCGGCGGGGAGCAGCAGCGGGTCGCCGTCGCGCGCGCCGTCGTCGGGGACCCGCCTCTGCTGCTCGCCGACGAGCCCACCGGAAACCTGGACTCGGCGGCGGGCGCCGAGGTGCTGGAGGTCCTGCGCACCCTGCACGCCTCCGGCACCACTGTCGCGATCATCACCCACGACGCGGACGTCGCCGAACGGACGCCCCGGAGGGTACGCGTCCGGGACGGCCTCATCGCCGCCGACGACGGCCCACCGCCGATGCGACCGGCCCGTACCGGCACCGGCGTCGGCGACGATCCCCCGATGAGCGGCCCGGTCACCCCGCGGGAGACCGAAGGGAGCACCCGATGAACGGCACGACCGCGGGAGTCCGAGGGAAGCGCCCGACGGGCGGCGTGACCGATATGACCGCTTCGCGGGACGTCGAGGGGGACCTCCGATGAGCAGCGGGACGACCGCCGTCAGGGCCGGCGGACGCGGAGAGCGGCTGGCGCCGTCGAGGCTCGCACCTCGTGACGTGCTGCGGGTGGGCGCCGCCGGGCTGCGCACCCGGCCGGCCCGGGTGGTGCTGTCGGCGCTCGGCATCGCGATCGGCATCGCCACCATGGTCGCCGTCATCGGCATCTCCGCCTCCTCGCGCGAGCAACTCCTGCGCGAACTGGACCGCCTCGGCACCAACCTGCTGACCGTGGCGCCCGGCCAGACCATGTTCGGCGACGACGCCAAACTGCCGAAGCAAGCGCTGGACATGGTCCGCCGCATCGGCCCGGTCACCAGGGCCGGCGCCACCGGGCGGCTGGACGCGACCGTCCGCAGGACCGACCGCATCCCCGAAGCCGTCACCGGCGGGATCGCCGTGCAGGCGGCGGACGAGGGCCTGACCGCCACGCTGGAGGGCGCCGTCCGGCAGGGCACCTGGCTGAACGCCGCCATCGGGCGCGAGCCCGCCGTCGTGCTCGGCTCGGTCGCCGCCCGCCGGCTCGGCATCGAGCGCGTCGGAGTGCCGGTCTGGATCGCGGGCCGCTGGTTCACGGTGGTCGGGATCCTGGACGCGATGCCGCTGGCGCCGGAGATCGAACGCTCGGCCCTCATGGGCTGGGCCGCCGCCGAACGCTACGCGGGCTTCGACGGGTACCCGACCACGATCTACGAGCGCTCGCCGGACGAGACGGTGGAGGCGGTGCGCGGGGCCCTGCCGCGAACCGTCAACCCCGAGAGTCCCGACGAGGTGCAGGTCAGCCGGCCGTCCGACGCCCTCGCGGCCAAGGCGGCGGCCTCGGGCGCGTTCACGAACCTCCTGCTCGGCCTCGGCGCGGTGGCGCTGCTGGTGGGCGGGGTCGGGGTGGCCAACACCATGGTCATCTCGGTCCTGGAGCGCCGCCGGGAGATCGGCCTGCGCCGATCGCTCGGCGCGACGCGCGGCCAGGTACGGCTCCAGTTCCTCACCGAGTCCCTGCTGCTGTCGGTGCTCGGCGGGGTGGCGGGCACGGCGCTCGGAGCGGCGGCCACGACGGCGTACGCCATGGCGAAGGGCTGGCCGGCGGTGGTTCCCGCCTGGGCGATGGGCGGGGCACTGCTCGCGACCCTGCTCATCGGCACCCTGGCCGGCATCTACCCGGCGATGCGCGCCGCCCGCCTCGCCCCCACCGTCGCCCTGGCCGCCACGTGAAGGCCCTGCCGCTTCCGCCCTGAACAGCATGTGATCGGCCGGGGAGCCGTCACCGGGGGCACGGAAAAGGTGTCAAACGGCTGACGAGGGTAGACGCGCAACGGGTACGCATGAAGGTGAGCCTTCGTCGTCCCGCGTGACCACTCCGGTCAGGATGCGGCGACCTGGAAGCGGGGCGCGCACGCCGGACCGGCCGCCGTGCCGAACGTGAGGGGAAGCATCGTGACGCAGAAGTTCTCTCTGGTGGCCATGGCCCGTCAGCAGCTCGACAAGGCTGTCGAATCGTCCGGCGGGCACGCGGCCGACACCGTCGTGGGTGGGCACGAACGCGTCCTGCGGCAGACGGTCATGGCGTTCGCCAAGGGTTCGGAGCAGAGCGAGCACGAGGCCAACGGCGAGGCCACCATCTTCGTGCTGCTCGGACGGGTGCGCGTGATCGCCGGCGAGGTCTCCTGGGAGGCCCTGGCCGGCGACCTGATCATCGTCCCCGACACCCGCCACCGCCTGGAGGCCCTGGAAGACTCCGCCCTCCTCCTCACCGTAGCCATGCCCCGCTGACCACCCGCACCGAACCGCGCACCCTCGCGTTCGGCGCAGGCGGCCGTCGTGGCCGGCGCCGGGCGGCGTGTCACGCGTCAGGGCTTGACCTTGACCCTGGGGCAGGGTTCGAGCATGGGGGCATGAACGCGATCGAGCGAGTTGCGAATGACCGGGACGACAATGCGACCGGTCCCGATGCCGGGCGTGCCGCACGACAGCAGGGGGAAGGGAGGTCACCCGACGACCTGCGGGAGTTCGTCGAGGCGACGGCCACGCGGCTGGGCATCCCCGGCGTCGCCGTCGGGGTGTGGGCGGGCGGTCAGGAGGTCTACGCGTGCCACGGCGTGACGAGCGTCGACAACCCGTTGCCCGTCGACCAGGACACGCTGTACGAGGTGGGCTCGGTCAGCAAGACCTTCACCGCGACCGCGCTGATGCGCCTGGCCGCCGACGGCAGGGTCGCGCTGGAGGCGCCGGTTCGCCGGTACGTTCCCGAGTTGGTGCTCTCAGACGAGCGGGCCGCGGCGGAGGTCACGGTGTCCCACCTGCTCAACCACACCTCGGGGCTGGACTGGGCGATCCTCGCCGACACCGGTGAGGGAGATGACGCGCTGGCCGCCCATGTGGCGCAGATGGCCGAGCTGGCCCTGATCGCGCCGCCCGGCACCAGGGCCTCCTACAGTCAGGCGGGATACAACCTGGCCGGGCGGGTCGCCGAGAAGGTCACCGGCCTGACCTACGAACGAGCGGTCGCCTCGCTCGTGCTCGAGCCGCTGGGGCTGTCGCACAGTCTCTACGACACCGCCGATGTCATGACGCGGCGGTTCGCCGTGGGCCACAACCCCGGCGAGGACGGAGCCCCGTCCGTCGCGCGGGGGTGGAGGCGCTGGCGTGCCAACAACCCCGGTGGTGGCCTGATGTCCTCGGTGGCGGACCAGATCCGCTGGGCTCGGTTCCATCTCGGAGACGGGCGAGGCGAGGGCGGCGCCCGGATCCTGCCCGCCGAGGCGCTGCACCGGATGAGGCGGCCGACCGTGGAGCTGCGCGGCAGCACGCTGGGCGACGCCTTCGGCATCTGCTGGTTCCTGCGCGATGTGGACGGCGTTCGCACCGTCGGGCACGGCGGGTCGGCGAACGGCCAGTTCGCCGAGCTGCTGCTCGTGCCCGAACGCGATTTCGCCGTGGTCTCGCTGTCGAACGCCGGACCGAACGGCATCCCGTTCAACCAGGCCGTCGCCCGCTGGGCACTTGAGCACTATCTGGGGGTCGTCGACCGCGATCCCCGGCCGCTGCCCCATGATCCGGCGCGCGCCCGGGAGGTCGCCGGCAGATACGACAACGATGCCATGACGCTCGTCATCGCCGCCGGACCGACGGGGATGACGCTCGAGGTCGGCATCAAACCGGAGATCCGGGCGGCGTCGGACGGCGAGATGCCTCCGGACTATCCACCGGCCGCGATGGGCCTGCTGCCCGGCGACGGCGACGAGTACATCATCACCGAGGGCGGCCTGCAGGGGCAGCGCGGCTTCTTCACCCGCGACGAAGACGGCACGATCGTCGGCATCGACCTCGCCGGCCGGATGTCCGTCCGGGTCGCGACGGCCTGACCGGTCAGGCCGCGTCGTGCCGTGGTATCCACGACATGATGAACATCCCGGGAGGACGGGCCGGCCGATGGGAGACCGACGAATGATCACTATCGGCCAGCTCGCCCGATACGCGGGTGTGACGATCAAGACCGTGCGCCACTACCACCAGCGCGGACTGCTGGCGGAGCCGCCGCGCGATGCGTCGGGCTACCGGCGCTACAGCGCCCAGCACGCCATCGACCTGGTCAAGGTGAAAACGCTCGCCGAGGCCGGCGTCCCGCTCGCCCGCATTCACGAGATGTTCGACGCCGACCCGGACCGGTTCGCCGAGGCGATCACCGAGATCGATCACCGGCTACAGGAACGAGCCGAGGAGCTGCTCCGCACCCGGGAGCGGCTCGTCCAGCTCAACTCCGGCGACCGGCTGTTCGTCTCCGCGGAGGTCGCCGACTACCTCGACCACCTGCGGAGCATCGGCGTCAGCCGGCGCACGGTGCGGATGGAACGCGACGGGTGGATCCTGCTGCGGTCGGTCTCACCGGAACAGGCGGCGACCTGGTTCGCCGACAAGCACGACGCGATCAGCGACCCGGAGTTCCGCGCCCTCTACCTCGACTACGACGCGGCCTTCGACTGGCCCCCGGACGATCCGCGCCTCGACGCGCTGGCCGAACGCACCCAGCGGTGGATGGCCGGTCAGCCCGGCACGCCCGAGGAGGGGAAGCCGTCGGTCCCCGACCCGGACGCGGCCCGGTTGATCACCAATTCCGTCGGAGCCTCCTCGCCGGCTTGGGAGAGGCTGGTCGAACTCGCCGGGCAGCGCCGGGCAGAACGGTGAACCGCATGGCGTGGACGCATGTGCGACGGCACGCCCAACCAGAAGTGGTATTCCGAACTGTGAGTGTGCGTGGTTACCGGAGAATCCAGAACCAAGACAGCTTGCCATGGGTGAGCGTCGCGGGTGGTGGCTCGACCAATGGCTCCTCCGTCGTGCAGTGGTCCTGGGAGGGTAGCCAAGATCAGGCGTGGTCTTTCGTACAGAGCTGATCCAGAACGTCTCGTCTGACGTCGTTCCTCCGCTTACCACTTGTGGCGTGGCGACCGCAGATCGCGCCACGCCACAGTGGCTTCCCAATGACCGTCGGGCGGCAGCGGTCACGCGTTCGGTCCTCGAAAGCCCTCGGGATTCTCCAGAGGGCTTTCGGGCTGGAGCCGCCCAAGGTGACAAGACCGAGGCCCGTCGAAGGTGCGGGCGGGGCGGACGGTCAGCCCGCCACCGGGGCGTAGTCCTGGCCGGCGTGCGGCTGGAGGACACCGGCGCCGAGGCCGATGTTCGGCCTTCGCTCGTCCGAGGGCGTGCCCGCCATTCCCGACTGGGAGGAGCGCGTCGCCGCGGCGCGGGCCGCGCGGCGGTGATCTATCGGGTCGAGTTGAGCACGAAGGCGCTCGGCCAGCTCGGAGGGTTCCCCCACGGGCGATGGACGCGCTGATCGAGACGATGTCGTGGGTGATCGAATATCCGGCTGACCCGCTACGCACCTTCGCCACGGGCGATCCCTATGTCAGGCGGGCCGGGTTCGGCGAGGCCGGCTTGGTGACCTACCGCATCGATGACGGCGCACTGCTGGTCACCGTGGCGGATGTGACCTGGGCCGGGTGACCGAGGCGCATCGCTCGTCCAGTCGATCGAACGTCGGCCGGGCCGATGCCGGCGCGGTGCTGATCTGTCAGGATCGCGGGCCGAGAAGAGGTCGCAGATCGGCTCTCGCTCACTCTCGTCCCTGTTGGTCGTCCTCGTCGGAGCCGTCGGAGGTTGGTAGGGTTCTCAGAAGGTTGTCAGGTGTGCCGGGAAGTCTGGTCGGCGATGCAATTGGGGTTGTCGCAGGCTTCTGGGAGGTGCGCTGGTGATCGCGATCGCGGCCGTCGTCGTGTTCGTCGCCGTCTATGGGCTGATCGCGACCGAGCGCATCCATCGCACGGCCGCCGCGCTCGGCGGCGCCGGGCTGATGTTGCTGATCCACGCGGTGGACGGCCGGTCGGCGTTCTTCTCCGAGCGTTCGGGCATCGACTGGAACGTCATCTTCCTGCTGCTCGGCATGATGATCATCGTAGGCGTGCTCAAGCAGACCGGCGTGTTCGAGTACGTCGCGATCTGGGCGGCCAAGCGGGCCAAGGGCAGGCCGTTCCGGCTGATGGTCATGCTGATCGTGATCACGGCGCTGGCGTCGGCGCTGCTGGACAACGTCACCACCGTGCTGCTGATCGCCCCGGTCACCTTCCTGGTGTGCGACCGGCTGGCGCTGCCGGTGGCGCCGTTCCTGATCGCCGAGGTGATGGCGTCCAACATCGGCGGCACCGCGACCCTGGTGGGCGACCCGCCCAACATCATCATCGCCAGCCGGGCCGGGTTCACCTTCAACGACTTCCTGGTGCACCTGGCGCCGTTCATCGTCGTGGTGCTGGTGGTCTTCGTCGGTCTGTGCAGGTGGCTGTTCCGGTCGGCGTTCGTGTACGACCCGGTGCGGGCGCTGCAGATCATGAAGCTGAACGAGCGCGAGGCCATCGAGGACCACCGTCTGCTGGCGCAGAGCCTCGCGGTGCTCGCCGTGGTGATCGCCGCGTTCGTCCTGCACCCGGTGCTGCACTACGAGCCCGCGGTCGTCGCGCTGCTCGGCGCCGGCCTGCTCGTCGCCGCGACCAGGGTGACGGTGGAGGAGGCGATCCGCGACGTCGAGTGGGCCACGCTGGTGTTCTTCATGGGCCTGTTCGTCATGGTGGGCGCTCTGGTGGAGACCGGCGTCATCGGCCAGGTGTCGCGGGCGGCGGCCTCGGCGACCCAGGGCAGCCTGCTGCCGGCCACGATGGGGCTGCTGGGCGGGTCGGCCGTGCTGTCGGCGATCGTGGACAACATTCCCTATGTCGCCACGATGAGCCCGATCGTCACCGACCTGGCCCACGCGAGCGGGCCGTCCGGCGACGTGCTGTGGTGGGCGCTCGCCCTGGGCGCCGACCTGGGCGGCAACGCGACGGCGGTGGGCGCGTCGGCCAACGTGGTCGTGCTCGGCATCGCCGCCCGCAACGGCGTCCGCATCAGCTTCTGGGAGTTCACCAAGTACGGCCTGGTGGTCACGGTGGTGACCGTGGGGCTGGCCGCCCCGTACCTGTGGTTGCGCTATCTCGCCGGTTAGGCTCGGCAAGGAGGTCTTCGGTGCACGCGCGTGATCTTGTCTGCGGCTTTCCCACGGTGACGGCCGGCACTCCTGCGGCGGAGGCGGCCCGGCTGCTCGCCGAGCAGGACCTGCCCGGCCTGATCGTCCTGGACGGTGACGGCCGGCCGCTGTGCGTGCTGCCCGGCACGCAGGTGCTGCGGCTGGCCGTGCCGCGCTACTGCCAGGACGACCCGGCGCTGGCCCGCGTCATCGACGAGGACCAGGCCGACGCGTTCGTTCGCGCGCTCGGCGGCCGCACGGTGGGCGAGTGCCTGCCCGAGCAGCCGCGCGAGCTGCCGATCACCGACCCGGACGCCACCGTGCTGGAGGTGGCCGCCCTGATGGCCCGCACCCGCAGCCCGCTGATCGCCGTCGTGGAGGAGGGCGTGCTGCTGGGCGCGATCACCCTCCAGACGCTGCTCGCCCGCGCGCTGGCCGTCTGAGGCGGGCCGGGCGCCGGGTCCGCCCGATCAGCGGACCCGGCGCTTCCGTCAGTAGAGGGTGGCCTCCTCGGGGTTCCAGTCGGCGGGGAGCGGCTCGGGTTCGCGGACCGTCGTGGACAGGTGCCGGAACTCGCCGTCCTCGGCCGAGCCGGCGATGGCGGCCATCGCCTCCAGAACGTGCAGGGCGAGGCTGCCGGAGGCGCGGTGCGGCACGTCGCCGCGCAGCGCCCGCGCCATGTCCAGCACGCCGAGGCCGCGCCCGACGGCGGTGCCTTCCACCGGCAGCTCGCGCCAGTCGTCGTCGCCGGCCGCGCGCACCTTCAGCGGTCCGCCGAAGGTGTTGGGGTCGGGCAGCGACAGGCTGCCCTCGGTGCCGATGATCTCGATCATCGTCACGTGCGCGGGGGAGTCGAAGCTGAACGTCGAGGACGCGCTGGCCCCGCCCGCGAAGTCGAGCAGCGCCATGACGTGCGTGGGCACCTCCACGGCGAAGCGCGTGCCGCCCTTCGGGCCCGAGCCGATCACCCGGTACGGGCGGGCCTTGCGGGCGGTGGCCGCGACCTTGGCCACCGGTCCGAGCGCGGCGACCAGCGCGGTCAGGTAGTACGGCCCGATGTCGAACAGCGGGCCCGCCCCGCGCTGGAACAGGAACTCGGGGTTGGGGTGCCAGGACTCCGGGCCGGAGTTCTGCATGACGGCGGTCGCGGCGACCGGCGCGCCGATCAGGCCGGACGCGAGGGCCCGCTGGGCCGACTGCAGGCCGGCGCCGAGGAAGGTGTCGGGCGCGTTGCCGACCCGCAGGCCCCGTTCGGCGGCCTCGGCCAGCAGTTTCTCGCCCTCCTCGGGGTCCAGGGTCAGCGGCTTCTCGCCGTAGACGTGCTTGCCCGCGCGCAGGGCGGCGGTGGCGACGGCGGCGTGCGCGGCGGGGATGGTGAGGTTGACGACGATCTCCACCTCGGGGACGGCCAGGACGGCGTCCACGTCGCCGGCCACGGGCACGCCGTACGCGCGGGCCTTCTCCTCCGCCCGCGCGACGTCGAGGTCGGCGACGCCGAGCACCCGCACGTCGGGGAAGGTGGTGAGGTTGCGCAGGTAGGCGTCGCTGATCGCGCCGGCGCCCACGAGGGCGACGCCGACGGGCCCGCCGGTCATGCGCGCTCCAGCTCGGTGAGGTAGGCGTGGCTCTTGGCCAGGGCCTCGTAGATGTCGGTGTCGCAGTTGTCGAGCTCGACGATGCGCAGCGCGCCGGGGGCGGCGGCGAGGAAGTCCGGCACCGGCATCACGCCCTCGCCGAGGGCCGTGTGCGACAGGCCCTTGACGCCGGGGCCGTCCTTGACGTGCAGGGCCAGGACGCGGTCCCCGAGCCGCCCGAGCAGCGCGGGCACGTCGGCGCCGCCCACGGCCGCCCAGTAGGTGTCGATCTCCAGGAACACGCCGGGGGCGAGCAGTTCGGCGAGCGCCTCGATGGCGTGGACGCCGTCGATCTTCGGCTCGATCTCCCACCAGTGGTTGTGGTAGCCGAGCCGCATGCCGTAGCGGCCGGCGTGCTCGGCCAGGCCGTTGAGCATGTCGGCGGTGCGGTTGAGGCCGTCGCGGGTGGTGAAGTCCTCCTCGGGGATGCCGCCCGGGATGATCACCAGGTCGGCGCCCACGGTCGCGATGGCGTCCAGGACGGCGTCCGGCTCCTGCGAGAGCAGCGCGTAGGCGTGCGTGCTGGGCACGGTGAGCCCGAGCTCGTCGGCGGTCCTGCGGAATCCCTTGGGGTCGTCGGTGGGGTCGTAGGCCTCGACGGCGCCGTATCCGATGTCCGCTATCCGCCGTAACACCTCGTCACGATCGACCTTCACCTGGTCACGAACGGTGTAAAGCTGTACGCCCAGCGGCTTCGCCATCGGGAGGGAACCTCCTGGTCCAGAGGGCGGAGTGCCCGCGTCGACACTCCGCGTAACAACCGGGTAATCGGTACGTAAAGACGCTAAGTCGCCGGTATTGGAAAGACAATGGCCAATTTGGGTTCTGAACCGGGAAAGCGCCGGTCGCCGCGATGGACGGCCGGCGCTTTCCCGTCACCCGGAAGCGGGTCAGGCGTGGCCCGGCGCGCTCACGGCGGGCTCGCTGGGCGTCTCCTCCCGCGGGGGCGGCAGGGGCGTCCCGCCCTTGCGGCGCTCGCGCCGGGCGCGGGCCTTCTCCTTGCGGTTCTCGACCATCGTGTACAGCGTCGGCACCAGCACGAGGGTGAGCAGCGTGGAGCTGATCAGGCCGCCGATCACCACGACGGCCAGCGGCCGGGAGATGAAGCCGCCCCCGTGGGTGATGCCGAGCGCCATGGGCAGCAGCGCGAAGATCGTGGCCAGCGCCGTCATCAGGATGGGCCGCAGCCGCCGCCGGCCGCCCTCGACGACCGCCTCGTGCAGGGGCATGCCCTGCTCGCGGTACTGGTTGACCAGGTCCATCAGGACGATGGCGTTGGTGACGACGATGCCGACGAGCATCAGCATGCCGATCATCGCGGCCAGGCCGAGCGAGGTGTCGGTCACCAGCAGCAGGCCGATCGCCCCGGTGGCGGCGAACGGGATCGAGACCAGCAGCAGCAGCGGCTGCACCAGGCTGCGGAAGGTCGCCACCATGACGAAGAACACCAGCGCGACGGCCGCCACCAGCGCCAGCCCGAGGCTGCCGAACGCCTCCGCCTGGTCGGCGCTGACGCCGCCGATCTCGACGGAGGCGCCCGCCGGGAGCGACAGCGCGTCCACCCGCTTGCGCAGTTCGGCGGTGGTGGCGCCGAGGTCGGCGCCGGTGGACTTGCCCGACACCGTGGCGCTGCGGTCGCCGTCGATGCGGGTGACCTCGACCGGCCCGTTGACCTGCTTGACCGTGGCCACGTCGCCGAGTTCGACCGTGCCGGCGAGCTTCAGGTCGCGCAGGTCGGCCTGCGAGGCCGGCGCCTTGCCGGGCCGGAGCACGACGTCGGCCGTGGTGCCGTCCAGGGCGATCTGGGTGACCGTGCTGCCCCTGAACGCCTGCGCCACCGCCTGCCCGATGGCGACCTCGCTGAGGCCCTTCTCCGCGGCCTTCCTGCGGTCGACCGTGACGTCGATGCGGGGCGCGGTGTCGGCGACGCTGCTGGTCACCTCGGCGACGTCCGGAACGCCGGCCATGGCCCGCTGGACGGTCTGCGCGGCGGTGCGCAGGGTGTCCAGTTCCGCCGCGCGCACGACGACCTGCAGCGCGTTGCCGCCGAAGCCGCCGGCCTGGCCGACGCTGACCTCGCCGATGCCGGGCGTGGCGGCGAGCCGGTCGGTCAGCCGTCGCTCGATCGCGCCCGCGTCGGCGCCGTCGCGCAGCGTCAGCGAGTAGCTGGCCCGGGAGGTCCCGCCATTACGGCCGCGCCCGCCCAAGCCGATGCCTCCGCCGCCGCCCACGGTGACCTGGTACGAGGCCACCTCGCTGGTGCCGGAGACGACCTGCTCGACCTTCTTGGCCATGGCGTCGGCCGCCGCGAGGGAGGTGCTGACCGGGAAGGTCTGGCGGATGCTGATGGTGTTCTGACCGGAGTCCTCGATGAAGCTGGTGCGGATCATCGGCACCAGGCCCAGCGTTCCGATGAAGATCACCATGGCGATGGCGACCGTGGTGATCCGGTGCCGGGTCGCGAAGCGGATCACCGGGACGTAGGCGCGCTGGAGCAGGCCCCGGCGCTCCTTCTCGTCCGCCGCCCGCCTGATCGCCTCGGAGTCGCCGTCCTTGGGGGCCTTCATGAACCAGTAGGCGAGCACCGGGACCACGGTGAGCGCGACCAGCAGCGAGGCGAGCAGCGCCACCGTCACGGTGATCGCGAACGGGCTGAACAGCTCGCCGACCAGGCCGCCGACGAAGGCGATGGGCAGGAACACCGCGACGGTGGTCAGCGTGGAGGCGGTCACCGCGCCCGCCACCTCGCGCACGCCGTTCTCGACGGCCTGGCGCTTGGGCTCGCCGTAGGACAGGTGCCGCTTGATGTTCTCCAGGACGACGATCGAGTCGTCCACCACCCGGCCGATCGCGATGGTCAGCGCGCCGAGGGTGAGCATGTTGAGCGAGTAGTCGCGGATCCACAGGGCGATCAGCGCGATCAGCACCGACAGCGGGATGGACACGGCCGTCACGATGGTCGACCGCAGCGAGAACAGGAACACCAGGATCACCAGCACGGCCATGGCCAGGCCGAGCAGGCCCTCGGTGGTCAGGCTCTCGATGGCCTGCTCGACCGACGGCGCCTGGTCGAAGATCACGGTGAACCTGGCGTCGTCGCCGAGGGCGGAGGCCAGCGCGGGCAGCTTCGCGCGCACGTCGTGCGAGATCGACACCGCGTTGCCGCCGGACTTCATGGTGACCGCGATGCCCAGGCTCGGCCGGCCGTTGGTGCGGGTCAGCGTGGTGGAGTCGGCGACCCCGAGCTTGACGGTGGCCACGTCGCCCAGGCGCACGGGCTTGGGCTTGGCGGGCGCCCGAGGAGCCCGCGAAGCCGCGGTTCCTGCGGCGCCCGCGGTCCCGGACGCCCCGGGCACGCCACCCTGGCCGCCCGCGCCCGCCCGGCCCTGCCCGGACGTCTGGCCCTGTCCTTGCCCCTGCCCTTGACCCTGTCCCTGGGCGGCGGCGGGCGGGGTGAGGTAGAGGTCCTTGATGTCCTGCACCGAGCCGAGCTTGGTGCCCACCTGGACGCTGAGGGACTTGTCCGACTTCGTCAGCGTGCCCGCGGGCACGGGCGTCCCGGCCGACTGGACGGCCGAGGCGATCGAGGAGGCGCTCAGCCCGTGCTCGGCCAGCTCGTCGTCGTCCGGCTCGATGGTGATCACCTCGTCGCGGGTGCCGGAGACCGACACCTCGCGCACCCCCTCGACCCCGCTGAGCGCCGGGACGACCTCGGCGGTGAGCCGGTCGGCCAGCCGCCGCTGGTCGCCGGCCGAGCTGGCGGCGAGCTGGATCACCGGCAGGTCGTCGGTGCTGCCCGTGACGGCCTGCGGGTCCACCCCGTCGGGAAGCTGGGTCTGCACGCGGCCGATGGCCTGCTGGATGCGGTTCTGGGCCGCGTCGATGTCGGTGCCGTAGTCGAACAGCACCTGGACGGTCGCGCTGGACTCGCGGGAGGTCGAGTTCACGCCGGTCACGCCGGACAGCCCGCGCACGGCGTCCTCCAGCGGGCGGGTGACGCCGTCCTCCACGATCTGCGGCGCCGCGCCGGGGTAGGACGCGACGATCGACACGGTGGGGAAGGAGAGCGACGGCAGGAGCTGCTGCTTCAGCGCGGGGATGGTGTACACCCCGAAGGCGGCCACCACGATCGTGATGAGGGCGACCAGGCCGCGGTTGGCGAGGCTCAGTCTGGCGAGTAACGACATCGGTCCATCTCTTGGTCGGGTTCGGCAGGGGCGGCCGGCGCCTGTGGGAGGGGCGCCGCTCGCGGTCGCGGGCCGGTCGCCCGGCACCGTACTTCAAGGCTCATCGCCGCCTGGGCGAAGGGTGTCCGTCGCTGGGAGGGTCTTGTCCTACCGCGAACGTCGTAGGGGACCGGGAGGGCTACCGCGCGCGGGGGCGCACGAGGCCCGTCTCGTAGGCGATCACGACCAGCTGGGCACGGTCGTGCGCGCCCAGTTTGATCATCGCCCGGTTGGCGTGCGTCTTGGCGGTCATGCGGCTGATGCCCAGGTGGTCGGCGATCTCGTCGTTGGTCAGCCCGGCGGCGACCAGCGTCATCACCTCGCGCTCGCGGTCGGTGAGCACGTCCAGGTGCTCGGGGGTGTGGTCGGGCCGGGCTCCGGGCGCCGACAGGAAGCGGGCGATGAGCCCCTTGGTGGCGCCGGGGGACAGCAGGGCGTCGCCGCGCGCCACGACGCGGATGGCGTCCTGGAGCTCGCCGGCCTCGACGCTCTTGCCGAGGAACCCGCTGGCCCCCGCGCGCAGCGCGGCGAAGACGTACTCGTCGATCTCGAAGGTGGTCAGCACCAGCACCCGCACCCCCGCGAGATCGGCGTCGGAGGTGATCGCCTGGGTGGCGGCCAGGCCGTCCATCCCGGGCATCCTGATGTCCATCAGCACCACGTCGGCCCTGGTGTCCCGGGCGAGGCGCACCGCCTCGTGGCCGGTGTCGGCCTCGCCGACCACCTCCAGGTCGGGAGCGGAGTCGACCAGGACGCGAAAGCCGGCCCGCACGAGGGCCTGGTCGTCGGCGAGCAGCACGCGGACGGTCATACGGCGCTCGCCGCGGGAGCGGGCAGGACCGCGTGGACGCGGAACCCGCGGCCGGGGGAGGGGCCGACGCTGAACGTCCCGCCCACCGACAGGGCCCGCTCGCGCATGCCCATCAGCCCGTGCCCGGTGCCGGTCGGCGCGAGGCCGTCCAGGGAGCCCGGGGAGCCGTCCGGAGGGCCGTCCGCGGCGGGGGTGACGCCCGGGACCGCCGCGCAGCCCCGGCCGTCGTCGCTGACCTCGACGGTCAGCTCGCGCCGCCCGTAGGCGATGCGCACCCGCGTCGTGGCCGGGCCGGCGTGCTTGCTCACGTTGGTCAGCGCCTCCTGCACGACGCGGAACGCCGTCAGCTCCACCGGGGAGGGCAGCGGCCGGGGAGTGCCCTCCAGATGGCAGTCCACGTCCATGCCCGCCGCGGTGAAGGAGGTGATCAGCTCGGGCAGGCGGTCCAGCCCGGGCGCGGGCTCGGTGGGCAGCTCCTCGGCGCTGCCCGGCCGGCGCAGCAACCCGACCGTGGTGCGCAGCTCGTCCAGGGCCGCCCGCCCGGCCTGGCGGATGTGGCCGAGGGCCTCGCGCGCCTGCCGCGGCTCGGCGTCCATGACGTGCGCGGCCACCTGCGCCTGGACGTTGATGAGCGCGATGTGGTGGGCCAGCACGTCGTGCAGTTCGCGGGCGATGCGCAGCCGCTCCTCCATGACCCGGCGCTCGGCCTCCTCCTCGCGGGTCTGCTCGGCGCGGCGGGCGCGCTCCACCACGGCGGCGATGTACGCGCGGCGGCTGCGCACGGCGTCGCCGACGGCGATGGCCATGCCGATCCACGCGATCTGCCCGGCCACCTGCGGGGTGAGCCAGGCGTCGCCGGACAGGACGATGCGGGTGCCGCCGAGGACGAGCGCGGCGACCACGCCCCACGTCCACGAGACGCGGCGGGGGGTGTGGACGGCGAGGGTGACCAGGGCCACGGCCGAGACCAGGTCGAACGGGGGGCGGGGACCGCCCGTGATCAGCAGTGTCACCGAGCCCGCCACGGCCAGGGCGGCGACCAGGCGAGGGGAGACGCGGCGGAACACCAGCGCCAGGCACATCGCCGCCGCCAGGGCCACCGCGGCCGGGGCCGGGCCGGGGATCGGCGGCAGGTCCACACGGGGCCGGTGGCCGGACGGCGGCCCGAGGACGGTCCCCGCGAAGGTCAGGCACGCGATGAGGGTGTCCACCAGGTACGGGTGGGAGGAGCCGGCCTCGCGTAGCCGGGTCACGCTAATCACGCCCACCACCGTACGGCCGCGGCGCCGCTTCCTCCTCGTCCAGGGGGACCGTCCTTCGCTACGGCGATCGTGGTACGCCCCCCACCAGGCGATCTTGACTTCGTCGTTGCCGCGGGGTGGAAATTTTCCGTCAGCCGCTCATAATCGAAAACGTGATCGGTGCGGATACCGGGACGACGGCGGACGAACCCGGGGAAGTCACGAACTACGCGAAAAATTTTCTTGACCCGTTCGTGAACATGGCTTTCTCGTCCTTCGGTGCAGTGTTGCTGCAGGTTGAACAGACGGGCGGGCGCCCAGCTCCTCCGCTTGACGGCCGATGGTAACGGCCCGCCGTCGCCTCCGCGGCGGTCAGGCACAACGGCGAGTCGTACGGCGACACGTGAGGAGACGACATGGCCGGACCGAAACGATCCCCCAGCCTGCTCGGTGAGCTGGCCGCGGAATTCGCGGGCACTCTGATCCTGATTCTCATCGGAACGGCCGTCGTGGCCCAGGTCGTCGCCGGCGGCCTCGGCGACCACGACAGCATCGCCTGGGCGTGGGGCCTCGGCGTGACGCTCGGCGTCTACACCGCGGGCCGCATCAGCGGCGCCCACCTCAACCCGGCCGTCACGATCGCCCTGGCGGTGTTCAAGGGCTTCGCATGGCGCAAGGTGCTGCCGTACTCGCTCGCACAGACCGCGGGCGCGTTCGTCGCGGCGCTCCTGGTGCGGTGGAACTACACCGAGGTCCTCGCCCAGGCCGACCCCGGCCACACGATCAAGACGCAGGGGGTCTTCTCCACCCTGCCGGGCAACGGCACGCTGCCGGTGCACGAGTGGGGGGCCTTCCGCGACCAGGTGATCGGCACGGCCATCCTGCTGTTCCTGGTCCTGGCCGTCACCGACCTGGCCAACAGCGCTCCGGCCGCCAACCTCGCCCCGTTCGTGGTGGGGCTCATCGTGGTGGCGATCGGCATGGCCTGGGGCACCAACGCCGGCTACGCGATCAACCCGGCCCGCGACTTCGGGCCGCGACTGGCCTCCTACCTGACCGGGTACGGGTCGGCCTGGCGAGATCAGTACGGCAACCTCTATTTCTGGGTGCCGATCGTGGCCCCGGTCATCGGCGGCGTGCTGGGCGCCGGGCTGTACCAGGCGCTGGTCGCACGCTTCCTGCCCGAGCCGGGCGAGCCGGAGCCGGGTACCGTGCCCATCGAGAGGGAAGCGTCTGATGGGACCCTCAGGGCCTAGCGGCAGACGGCAGGACGGCGGACGGCAGGACGGCAGGACGCCGTGCAGGGCGTGGACGGCGTGAAAGGCGTGAGGCCCGCCAGTGGCCGGGCCAATGAAGGAGGCAATCATCCATGGCTGACTTCGTCGGAGCAGTCGACCAGGGCACGACGAGCACCCGCTTCATGATCTTCGATCACGGCGGCAACGAGATCGCCCGCCACCAGCTCGAACACGAGCAGATCCTGCCCCAGGCCGGCTGGGTCGAGCACAACCCGGTGGAGATCTGGGAGCGCACCCGCGCGGTCGCCGAGACCACGCTGGGCAAGGCGAACCTCTCGGCGGCCGACCTGGTGGCGCTCGGCATCACCAACCAGCGCGAGACGACCGTCGTGTGGAACCGCAGGACCGGCCGGCCCTACTACAACGCCATCGTCTGGCAGGACACCCGCACCGACCGCATCGCGAGCGCACTGGAACGCGAGGGCAAGGGCGAGGTCATCCGCGCCAAGGCCGGCCTGCCCCCGGCGACCTACTTCTCCGGCGGCAAGATCCAGTGGATCCTCGAGAACGTCGACGGCGTGCGCGCGGACGCCGAGGCGGGCGAGGCCGTCTTCGGCAACACCGACACCTGGCTGCTGTGGAACCTCACCGGCGGCACCGACGGCGGCGTGCACGTCACCGACCCCACCAACGCCAGCCGCACCATGCTCATGAACCTCGAGACCCTCGACTGGGACGACGAACTGCTGTCGTTCTTCGGCATCCCCCGCGCGATGCTCCCCGAGATCCGCCCCTCCTCCAACCCCGAGCTTTACGGCGTCACCCGCGCCACCGGCCCGCTGCACGGGGAGGTCCCGCTCTCGGGGGACCTCGGCGACCAGCAGGCGGCCACCGTGGGCCAGGTCTGCTTCGGCGTCGGCGAGGCCAAGAACACCTACGGCACCGGCAACTTCCTGCTGCTCAACACCGGCAACGAGCTGGTCCGTTCACAGCACGGCCTGCTGACGACCGTCTGCTACCAGTTCGGCCAGGAGAAGCCGGTCTACGCGCTGGAGGGCTCGATCGCCGTCACCGGGTCGGCCGTCCAGTGGCTGCGCGACCAGCTCGGCATCATCTCCGGCGCGGCGCAGAGCGAGCAGCTCGCCCGGCAGGTGCAGGACAACGGCGGGGTGTACTTCGTGCCCGCCTTCTCCGGGCTGTTCGCCCCGTACTGGCGCTCCGACGCGCGCGGCGCCATCGTCGGGCTGTCCCGCTACAACACCAACGCCCACATCGCCCGCGCGACGCTGGAGGCGATCTGCTACCAGAGCCGCGACGTGGTCGAGGCGATGGAGAACGACTCGGGCGTGCGCCTGGACGTGCTGCGCGTGGACGGCGGCGTGACCGCCAACGAGCTGTGCATGCAGATCCAGGCCGACATCCTCGGCGTCCCGGTGTCCAAGCCGGTCGTCGCCGAGACCACGGCCCTGGGCGCCGCGTACGCCGCCGGGCTGGCGCTGGGGTTCTGGGGCTCCACCGAGGAGCTCAAGCGCAACTGGAACGAGGACCGCCGCTGGCAGCCCACCTGGACCGAGGACCAGCGCGAGAAGGGCTACGCCGGCTGGAAGAAGGCCGTACAACGCACCCTCGACTGGGTCGACGTCGACTGACCACGCCCCCACACCAACGCCTCCCGGCCCACCGCCGGGAGGCGTTCTGATATGCCCAGCAAAAGCCCGTGAAAAGGCCCTCGCTCCGCTCGGACTGTGCTTCCCGGGGCTCCGCCCCGACCCCCGGCAGGGGCTCCGCCCCCGCACCCCCGAAAACTGGTGCTCGAGGTCTGAACGGTCGGTCCGAAGGTGAAGTGCGACGTCAGATGACGTGATCGCCTGTCTTGACGGCGCCGATGAAGGCTCGCCACTCTCCGTGGGAGACGAGAATCATGGGCCCCGACCGGCTCTTGCTGTCACGTACCGCGACCACTCCCACCGGATCGGCGGCCACTTCCACACACTGCCCGCCATTGCCGGAGGACTTCGAGGACTTTCGCCAGGCGGTGGCGCTCAGGTCCATCATTGTTCCGCCTCTTCGATCATTTTGAGAGATATGTGCTCAGGGTAAGCCCAGAGCCGTATCGTCTCATAGCGCCTTCGGATGGATGTCACATATTCCGGGTCGCTGGTGATATGTCCCTGAACAGGGGAGTCCGCGTGAACGGCGTCCGGCTGCCCGTGCGGCAGTTCGGCGATCATGAATGGTCCCGCCATACCCGGGAGGCACCCCGGATCGACCACCTGGACGGAGACCATGGGCGATGTCCTCATCTCCAGTAGGCGCTCCAATTGTTCGCGCATCACTCCAGGTCCCCCCACCTGGCGATGGAGCACTCCTGCGTCGATGAGGACGAGGATCAGGGGCGGGTTTTGTCCGTCGAGGATTCTCTGCCGCTGCATTCGTGCTTCGACGCGCTGGTCGACCTCTTCGGGCGTGATCTGGGGTTCCAGCTCGAATATGTGCCGGGCGTAGGCCCGGGTCTGTAGGAGACCGGGAATCAGGAGTGGGTCCCAGGAGCGCAGCACCTGGGCGTTCGGCTCGATCTCCTCTACCCAGTTCCTGAACCAGACGGGTCCTCCCGGGGTGACGATGTGTTCACGTAGGCGGGTGAAGTGCCTGCTCTCGCCGGTGCCGAAGAGGAGGTCGAGTCGTTCGGCATCCGACCTCGATGGGGTGCGAGTGGCGGCCTCCAGGCGGCTGATCTGCGTCTGGGTGCACCCGAGACGGGTGGCCACGGCAGTCTGGGACAGCTCTGCGGCCTCGCGTAGCCGGCGCATCTCGGCGCCGAACCGTACGCGAGGAGACTCCGGCCGAGGAAAAGACTCGACAGTCATCGTATTCTTCCCCAATGCTGAAATGCAATTCGATCTCGACGGCGATTCCGGACCGTGGTTTCGATAGACCGCGACGTGTCATGAGCGGTCATGTTTGGGTTTCTGTTCCGATTCTGTATTCATCGGCCATGGTGGGAATTCAAGCACACTCCTTTGGTGCTGGTCCGCGTCATGTGTGAAGAGAGCCGGTGTGACGAAAGATCTCCAGATGGCGCGCGGCCACGATCTTGTTAATAGGGCCGCCGGCAGAACTGATGATCCTCATCGGAAGTGGACGGCTGGTCCGTAGGGAAGCATCCACCCGCCGCAGGCGGAACTCGCCGTTCCCGGAGCGGGTCTGGCCATCGTCGATCGGACGTATAACGGTGAGCCGATTAGTAAACAGATGGGGACAGACTGTGGCAACATGCGGCTAGGCCTGTACTTCTAGATGCGTCGCCGCCGAGCGTGGAGCGTTCCCGTGGCAGATCGCCGCCCCAAACCGCGTGTGCATCCTCCTTCGCGCCCCCAAAGCTGGCAGGGATGGGTCGTCAAGCAGTGGAGATGGTTGGCGGCGCTGCTCGCGGCCGCACTGGCCGGCACGGTCACGACGATCGTCAGTGACACGGCGACGTCCGGGATCACGCGCATCACTGCGCCCAGGGAGCCGTTCACCTGGGTCAAACGCATCAACCCTGACAAGCTGTACGGTAACTGCTCCCGGCAATACATGGTCGTCAGCGATCGGGCCCCGCGTGATATGCCGCCATTCGACGAGGGGTCGTGGGACGACTGGCGCCGCGAGACGCGAGGGGTCGACCACGGGCTGACCCATGTCGAGCTCACACTGCAGGGCCGGTCGGCCGAGGCGACCGTTCTTCAGGGCATGCGCGTGCGGGTGGTCAAGCGTGCCGGCCCGGCCGCCGGCTCCGTGTACGCGGGGGTCTCCGAGGTGACCTGTAACACCTCCGATCAGGCCCAGCGCAATCTGTACGCCGACCTCGACACCGGTGACCGGATCACTCCTATGCCCGCGTACGACGGCCGTTCGCCCAGCGCGAAGCCCGCGAACGGTACGTCGGAGCCCGGCGATCACCAGGCGGCGCGGGAGAACGAAAGGGGGGAGATCCTCTCCTTCCCCTATCGCATCACCGACAGTGATCCCGAGGTCATCGACGTCGGGGTGGAGACCGGTGACTGCGACTGCTCGTGGGTGCTCGAGCTCGACTGGGCGGGCGGCGGGGAGTCGGGAACGGTCACCATTGACGACGGTGGCAGACCGTTCAGAACCACCGCCTCGGCCACGAAGGGCGTCGGGTATCTCGTCTACGACTGGGACACGCACGAGTGGAAGGGGAAGTCCGCGTCGTCGGAAGGCGGGTGACACGGGCGGTCCAGGTTCGACCCGACGACGGGTCCCATGAGGCGTTACGTGTTCCGGCCAAGGCGGCGCCGAGTCGTTGACCGGCAGCCCGTCGCGTTCGAGGAAGCGGTCAGAGGGTGCGGAGGTGGTCGACGGCGGCGCGGGCGGCTAGGCCGATTGCGGCGTCGGCTCGGGGTTGGTGCTGGGCCGTGCCGATGGAGCGGGTGAAGACCGCGACGGCGTAACGGCCGCCGTCGGGGTACTCCACGACGCCGACCTCGTTGCGGAGGGTCGGCAGTGACCCGGTCTTCCCGCTGACCACCACGTCGTCGTAGGGGAACCCGGAGGCCAGGCGGTGCGGCCACACCTGCAGGCCGAGCAGGCGGCGGATCGCGGCGCACGCCTCGGGGCCCGCCGCCTCGTCCCGCCAGACCATGCCGAGCAGCCGGGTCATCTCGCGCGGCGTGCTGCGGTTGGTGGTGGCGGGGTCGAGCACGCGCAGGCGGGCCAGGTCGCGCGGGTGCGGTGGTCCCTCCAGCGGTCCGAGGTCGGCCTCCAGCGCGGCGAGCATGCCGCGGCAGTCGTGCTCGACGAACGTCCCAGGCAGTCCGAACC
Source organism: Sphaerisporangium sp. NPDC005288 (assembly GCF_040607475.1). Classification (NCBI taxonomy): domain Bacteria; kingdom Bacillati; phylum Actinomycetota; class Actinomycetes; order Streptosporangiales; family Streptosporangiaceae; genus Sphaerisporangium; species Sphaerisporangium sp. NPDC005288. The sequence goes on from NZ_JBEXGT010000014.1 coordinate 115,287, forward strand.
GGGCGAGCATGGCGTTCACCGCCTCCAGCCCGACGTGCCGGGCCACGACGTCGGCGGCGGCGTTGTCGCTCACCGCGATCATCAGGTACGCCAGGTCGCGCAGCGAGAGGGTGGCCCCGTCGAGCATGGCGGCCAGCCCCGTGCCGCCCGCCGTGCGCTCGCCGGGCTCGACGCGGCACGGCAGCGCCGGGTCGAGAAGTCCCGCCTCGGCCTGCCGGTAGAACTCGACCAGCAGGGGGAGCTTGAACACCGACGCGAGCACGACCGGGTCGTCGGCCCCCACGCCGACCTGCGCCCCGGTGTCCAGGTCGGTCGCGTGCAGGCTGCCGGTGACCGCGGCGGCGCGGAAGACGGACGCGAGGTCGGGAGGCCGCGTACGGGCGGCCCGACCGTCCGGGCGGGAAGGCCCGGCGGCGGTGTCGTGCGCGGCGGGGGCCCGGTCCTCGGGGGTCATGCGAGCAGGCCGGACGCCGGGCGCGGCCTGACCGCGCGGGGCGGCGCGGTTCCCTCGTGGACCATCCCGGCATTGTCCCGCAGGACGCGCAGGGCCACCGCGCCGAACTCCTCCATCGCCTGCGACGTGCGCTGCCAGGCGACCGACACCCGCCAGGCCAGCGGGGCGCCGAGCAGCGGCCGCCAGGCGACGCCGGCCTGCTCGGCGCGGGGGCCGAAAGCCACGGCCGTGCCGGACATGACCAGCCCCAGCGTGAACTGCGGGTGCCGCCCGATGTGCACCTCGCCGGGCACGTACCCGTGGCGGCGGCACTCCGACAGCGTCTCCTCGTGCAGTCCCGGCTCGCTCTCGCGGGGGAACAGCACCAGGTGGCGCGGCGCCAGGTCGGCCAGGTGGACCGAGGAGAACGCGGCCAGCGGGTCGTCCTCGGCGAGCAGCACGCCCGGGTGCTGGACCAGCACGGGCCCGAACCGCAGCCCCGGGGCGCTCACCGGGTGGCGGACCACACCGCCGTCCAGGGCGCCGTCGGTCAGCGCCCCCACCTGGTCGGCCGTGCCCATCTCGATCAGGCCGAGCCGCACCTCGGGGTGGGCCTCGCGGAAGCCGGCGAGCAGGGCCGCGATGGCGGACCCGCCCAGGTCGGGCGGCACGCCGACGCGCAGCGTGGCGCCGCCGCCGGTCGCGCGGGCCAGCAGCGCGGGGATGGCGTCCACCCGCTCGACGATGTCGCGGGCCTCGGCGAGCAGCAGCCGGCCCGCCTCGGTGAGCCGGACCTGGCGGCTGGAGCGGTCGAACAGGCGCACGCCCAGTTCGTCCTCCAGGCGTTTGATGCGCTGGCTGAGCGGCGGCTGCGCCATGCCGAGCCGCACCGCCGCGTTGCCGAAGTGCAGCTCGTCGGCGACGACGGTGAAGTAGCGCAGGTGCCGTACCAGGTCCATCACCAGCGACTATATCCAGATCCGTATGAAAATGACGTGCATAGCAATATTGGACATAGCGGTCAGTCGTCTGCTGTCCTCCTCCTGAGTCGAAGGGGGAACGATGAGACGAGTGACAGTGGTGACCGCCATGGCGCTGGTGCCGCTGGCCGTGGCGGGCGGGGTGGTGTGGGCACTGCGCACCGAGGGGTCGGCCCAGGACACCGCCGCCCGCTACCTGGCCGCCTGGTCCAAGAGCGACTACGCCGCGATGCGCGCCATGGTGGCCGCACCGCCGGGCGACTTCGAGCAGTGGTACCGCCGCTTCCACGACGACCTACGGCTCACCTCCGCCCGCTTCACGCCCGGCGCGGTCAAGGAGGGCGGGACGGCGACGACGGTGGACTTCCGCGCCGACCTGCGCGGCCCGGTCGACTTCGGGTACACCGCCACCCTGCGGCTGGTCGAGCGGGACCGCGCGTGGAAGGTGTCCTTCTCGCCCTCCTCACTGCACCGCGACCTCACGGCCGGCGCGCGTTTCCGGGTCACCCAGGTGCCGGCGGAGCCCGCGCCGATCCTCGCCGCCGACGGCGCCCGCATCGACACGCCCACCGCCCCGGGCTCGGTGCTCCAGATTGTCGACGGGCTCAAGGCCGAATACGGCTCCCGGCTGAAGGGCAGGCCGTCGGCCCGCGTGGAGATCGTCAAGGACGGCCGGGCCGTCGAGACGGTGGCGGCCGGGCGGGCCGCGCCCGGCACGCCGCTGCGCACCACCATCGACCTGCGGGTTCACCGGGCGGGGGCGGCGGCGCTGGAGGGGGTGCGCAAACCCGCCTCGCTGGTGGCGCTGCGTCCCTCGACGGGCGAGGTGCTGGCCGCGGTCAACCGGCCGGGCGGCTTCAACCGCGCGTTGCTCGGCGCCTATCCGCCGGGGTCGACGTTCAAGGTGGTGACCGCTTCCGCGCTGGTCGCCGGTGGCATGGCCCCCGGCGACACCGTCGAGTGCCCGCCCGAGCGGACCATCGGCGGGTTCGCCTTCCACAACGCCGAGTTCCACGACTTCGGGCGGCTGTCGCTGGAGGACGCCTTCGCCCACTCGTGCAACACCACCTTCGGCAGCCTGGCGGTGGACCGGCTCGGCGGCGCGCGGCTGGCCGAGGTGGCGCGCGGCTTCGGATTCGGCGCGCCGATCACGCCCGGGGTGCCGGCCGTGCGCGCGGCCTTCCCCGCTCCGCGCGACGACACCGACCTGGCCTCGGCGGCGATCGGCCAGGGCCGCGTGCTGGCCAGCCCGCTGAACATGGCCGCCGTGGCCGCCGCCATCGCCGACGGGACCTGGCGCCAGCCCCGGCTCGTGCCGCCGTCTCTGGTGCCCGCGGGCGGGTCGGCGCCGCGCGTTCTGGAGCCCGCGGTCGTCCGCGCCCTGCGCGACCTGATGCCCGCCGTGGTGAGCGAGGGCACCGCGAGCGGCGTGGACTTCCCCGGCGGGACGGCAGGCAAGACCGGCACGGCCGAGTACGGGTCGGGCCGCATGCCGCCGACCCACTCGTGGTTCATCGGCTACCGGGACGACCTGGCGTTCGCGGTCATCGTCGAGGGCGGGGGCACCGGCGCGGCGGTCGCGGCGCCGGTCGCCGCCCGCTTCCTGTCCCGGCTCGCGACCGGCTGAGGCGCCGGCTGAGGCGCCGGTCGAGACGCTGGTTGAGACGACGCCCCGCGCGGGACGACCCACTCGCGGCAACCGGTCGCCTCACGCGGGGCGGCGGTCTTCGGCCCCGGGCCGCGTCTCCACCGGGCGGCGGCGGTCTCCTCCGAAAGGCGACGGTCTCCTCCGGGAGGCGGCCGTCTTCACCGGAAGGCGACGGTCCACCGGGAGGCCGCCGTCTTCACCATGGGGCGGCGGTCTTCGCGACGTGTTCGCCGTCTCGCCGTGGATCGCGGTGGTGCGCGGGGCCCCGCCCCGGGGCGTCGGTGCGGGCGGCGTCCCGGGGCCGGGCGCGGGGCGGCTCAGTGCCGCGCGCGGGCGGCGACCATGTCGCGGATGCGGTCGGCGGCGCCCACGAACAACCCCGCGGCCTTGAGCAGCCCCGGGTTCGGCGGCGTGTGCGGGTGCGGCCGGGTCGGGGCGATCCTCTTCGCCTTCTCCATCTTGGTGCCGAGCTCCATGGCGCGGTCGGGGCTGATCACCAGGCGCAGCTCCGGCCAGACCTGCTCCTCCTCGTAGGCGATGTGCTCGCGCGCCTCGGCGATGAACTCCGTCAGCATGTCCTCGTACCTGGACTCGCCGGGCTCGTAGTCGATGAGGTCGTTGAGGGTGTACTTGGCCCGCTGTTCCTGCTTGATCGCGTGCTCGGCCAGCTCGTCGCCGTGCGGGACCAGGTGCCGCACGACGGGCCAGAAGTACTCCTCCTCGACCGCCTCGTGCTTGGACTCCTCGATGATGAGCCGGCGCACCTGCTGCTTGCGCTGCCGCATCCGCTCGTCCCCGTCGCCTGTGACGGGCATGTCCTCCAGCTCGACCAGCATCCGCTTGACGTCCTGGTGATCCCGTTCCAGAAACTCGAACACGTTCGCCATGGCTCTGCCTCCCGTGCGATGGCGCGTTCCCCCTTTTGTGGGCTTTGCCCGCATCACCGCAGGTAAACATGGGTTTTGGGTATTCGGCGTTTTTTGTCGGACGGCTCCCGTACGCTCCCCGCATTCGATCAAGGAAGGGACGGCCGGCATGGCGCCGCAGACTACGTACCTGGAGCTCTCCGAGGACGCCGGAAGCGCCCACAAGTTCTACGAGGTGGCGGTCCTGGGCACCCAGGTGACCATCACCTACGGGCGCATCGGCGAGCAGGGCCAGACCAAGGTCTCGGCGTTCGCGAGCGCCGAGAAGGCCGAGGCCGCCGCGGCGAGGAAGGTCGGCGAGAAGATCCGCAAGGGGTACGCGCCCGCCGTGCGCGGGATGCGGCAGCGGCGCGCGGTCACCCGCAGGACCATGGTGAGCGGCCGCTCCACCGCCAGCCAGGCCCCGGTGCTGTGGCGCTTCGCCAGCGGCGCCGCCGCGTTCGGCATCTTCGTCGACGAGGACCGCTGCTGGGTCGGCAACCAGAGCGGCGACGTCTACACCGTCACCCACGGCGGCACGGTCACCGGCCACTTCCGCCTGCCCGACGGCGTCAAGTGCATCGTCGCCGACGACTTCTGGATCTACGCCGGCGCCGACGACGGCAAGGTGTACGACCTGAGCGGCAAGGTGCCGCGGGTGGCCTACGAGATCGCCGAGGACGTCGACATCTACTGGCTCGACATCGACGACGGCGTGCTCGGCGTCTCCGACCGGGAGGGGCGCATCACCACGATCGACCACGAGGACGAGTTCCAGTGGGCCCGCACCGGCGAGGGCAGCGCGGCGTGGATGGTGCGCTGCGACCAGGAGGCCGTCTACCACGGCCACTCGCGCGGCGTCGCGCGGTACGACGCCGCCGACGGCACGCCGGTCTGGCACACCGGCCTCGACGGACAGGTGCTGTTCGGCTGGCAGGACCACGGCGCGGTCTACGCTGGAACCAGCCACAACAAGGTGTACCGCCTGGGCAAGCGCGACGGCGCCGTCGAGGCGGTCTACACCTGCGACGGCGCGGTGTTCTCCTGCGCCGCCGCCCCCGACGGGCGGTTCGTCTTCGCCGGCGACAACCACTCCTCGGTCTACTGCTTCGACCGGTCCGGCAACCGGCTGTGGAAGCTCGCCACCGGGTGCGGCTCGGCCTACTCGATGCAGTTCCTGGACGACCGCCTCTACATCGTGACCACCAACGGCACGCTGGCCTGCGTCGACGCGAGCGAGGAGGCGATCAGGGCGGCCCAGGCCGGCACCGTCCCCGAGCCGGTGGACGTCAAGGCCGCCTCCTCCCTGGCCGTGGTGCGGCCCTCCGCCGTCCTGGAGAGCGTCTCCGTCTCGCACGCCGACGGCGGCATCATGGTCGAGTGCGTCCGCGAGGGCGACCGGCTGCGGGTGCGCGTCCTGAGCCCTGGCTACGACCCGGGGTGGAACGTCCAGTTCCCGAAGGGCGTGCGCGAGGCCGGGGCGCGTTACCTGGTCGAGGGCGTCCGCTCCTCCGAGCGCGGCGGCTACTACCGCGCCTACGGCGACATCCGCCGCCTGCTCTGACCACGCCCGCGCCGCCCAGGGCCGAGCGCCTCCACGAGGCCGCCCGGCCCGGCTCCGCGCACCCCCTGGCGGGCTCAAGGCCGGGCGCGCTGGTGAGCCGCGCCGTGGCCGGGTTCGCCCGGCGGAGCATGAGACGCGATGGGCATCCGGAGACCGGCTCTCCCGTACTGTGAGCCTCTCCTGAAGTCAGGTTCTCCGGTAAGAAGCGGGCTTCGCGGCTGTTGGGCTGAGGGAGCGCTGGGTATGTGAGGCAGCGGCGAGGCGTCGCCGTCCCTCACGAGGAGGCCCCCTGTGACCGTGACCGGACAGCCCCCGGTGCCCGTGTCCCGCACCCCCTGGAAGGCCGTGCTCGGCGGCTCCATCGGCAACATGGTCGAGTGGTACGACTGGTTCGCCTATGCCAGCTTCGCCACCTACTTCGCGGCGGCGTTCTTCCCCAAGGGCGACGCAACGGCGCAGTTGCTGAACACCGCCGGCATCTTCGCGGTCGGCTTCTTCATGCGTCCCGTCGGGGGCTGGCTGCTCGGCAGGTACGCCGACCGCAGGGGACGCAAGGCCGCGCTCACCCTCACCGTCACCCTCATGTCGCTGAGCGCGCTGCTGATCGCCGTCGCCCCGACCTACGCGCAGGTCGGCTACTTCGGCGCCGCGGTGCTGCTGCTCGCCCGGCTGCTGCAGGGCCTGTCGGTGGGCGGGGAGTACGCGGCGAGCGCCACCTACCTCACCGAGGCCTCCCACCCCCGCCGGCGCGGGTTCTCCTCCAGCTTCCAGTACGTCTCGATGACCATCGGCCAGCTGATCGGCCTCGGCCTGCTGATGGCGCTCCAGCACACCATGACCGACCAGACGCTGCACTCCTGGGGCTGGCGCGTCCCGTTCGCCGTGGGCGCGGTGGGGGCCGTCGTGGTGCTCTACATCCGGCGCGGCCTGCTGGAGACCGAGGCGTTCGAGGAGGAGGAGACCGCGACGCCCGCGCGGCGCGGCACGATCAAGGGGCTGCTGTCGCACAAGAGGGAGTTCGCCCTGGTGGTGGCGCTGACCATGGGCGGGACCGTGGCCTACTACACCTACACCACCTACCTCACCAAGTACCTGTCCAACACCGTGGGCCTGTCCAAGTCGGACGCCACGCTGGTCAGCTTCATCGCCCTGTCGATCTTCTGCCTGCTCCAGCCGCTCGCGGGCGCCCTGTCCGACCGCATCGGACGGCGGCCGCTGCTGATCGGCTTCGGCGTCGGCTCGATGCTGGGCACCGTGCCCATCATGACCGCGCTCCAGGGCGCCGAGACCGTCGGCCAAGCGCTGCTGCTCTCCCTGGCCGCGCTGGTCATCGTGACCGGCTACACCTCGATCAACGCCTGCGTGAAGGCCGAGCTGTTCCCGACCCATGTGCGCGCGCTCGGCGTCGCCCTGCCCTACGCCATCGCCAACGCCCTGTTCGGCGGCACGGCGGAGTACGTGGCGCTGTGGTTCAAGGACGCCGGCGTGGAGTCCGGCTTCTTCTGGTACGTCGCCGGTTGCGCGGCGGTCTCGCTGGTGGTGTACCTGACGATGCGCGAGACCCGGAACGCGGCGCTCAGCCGCTCCGAGCGGGCCGGCGACGTCCCCCAGCCGGCCTGACGCCACCGGCACGCCGAGCGCCTGAGCGGCAGAGCCAGAACGTCAGGCCCAGAACGTCAGGCGAGAACGTCAGGGCAGGAACGTCAGGGCAGGAACGTCGACGGGCTCGACCGCTGCCGAGGGTTCAGGCGACGCTGTCCGCGTGTCGCTCGGCGGCCTCGGCGGGAACGGGCGCCGGGTTGACGATGAACAGGTGGGAGCGGGCGTGCCGGCCCAGCTCGCGGCCGGCGCTGGCGTCCATCAGGGCGGCGATGCCGCCGTGGGTGGGCGCGCCGACCACGATGACGCTCGCGCCGATCTGGTTGGCGTGCTCGGCGACCAGCCGCCCGGCGCCGCCGTGGTCGCAGGCACCCAGGAGCACGTGCCCGACGGCGGGGACGTCGCTGCGGGCGAGCAGTTCCAGGTGCCGCCGCACGGTCGCCCTGGACGCCTCCAGGCTCTCGCCCTCCGCCGCGCCCTCGCCGGTGACGGCGCCCTCCTGGGCGTGCAGCAGGTGGACGGACCTGCCGGCGAGCGCGGCCAGCCGCGCGGCGGCCTCGGTCACCCTGACGGCCGCGGGGGAGCCGTCGATCGCCGCCACGATCGGCGCCCCGCCGCCGCTCGCCGTCGCGCCGCCGCGGTCGCCCTCGGTGTCGCCGTTCAGGGTGACCAGGACGGCCCCGGTGCGCGCGGCGACGGCGGGCTCGGAGGTGGCGGGCTCGGAGGCGGCCTGGCCGCCTTCGGCCTGGACGCGCTCGGCCTCGACCAGATGCCCGTGCGCGGTGGACAGGATCACGATGCCGAGCACCAACGCCCCCGCCCCGATGAAGAACGGCACGTGGATGTTGGTGAGCTCGACCAGTTTGCCCGCCGCGAACGGCGCGAGGCCGCCGCCGATGAAGCGGACGAACCCGTAGGCGGCCGACGCGATCGGGCGCTCGACGGGGGCGACGGTCATCACGGCCTGCGTGGTGACGGTGTTGTTGATCCCGATGAAGACCCCGGCCACGATCACCGCGGTCACCAGCACCGGTGGATGCGTCGTCCAGATCGCGATGACGAGCACGGTCACCGCGAACAGGGCGAGGTTGGCGTACAGCGTCCGGGCGATGCCGAAGCGGCTCTGCAACCAGGGCGCGCCGAACACCGAGAACAGCGCGACGAGCAGGCCCCATCCGGTGAAGACGAAGCCGAGCTGGATGGCGTCCAGTCCCATCGGGAACGGGGCGTAGCCGAGGACGGTGAAGAACGCCCAGTTGTAGCAGAGCGCGGTCAGCGACATGGTCAGCAGGCCGCGGTGCCGCAGCGCGCGCAGCGGGTCCAGCAGGCTGGTCTTGCGCTGAGGGCGCGGCGTCCGCTCCACCAGCACGACGGTGGCGATCAGCGCGACGGCCATCAGCACCGACACCCCGTAGAACGGGCCGCGCCAGCTCACGTGGCCGAGCAGGCCGCCGAGCAGCGGGCCCACCGCGATGCCGAGGCCGAGCGCGGCCTCGTACAGGATGATCGCGCCCGCGAAGCCGCCGCTGGCCGAGGCGACGATGACCGCGAGCGAGGTGGCGATGAACAACGCGTTGCCGATGCCCCAGCCGGCCCGGAAGCCGACGATCGCCCCGATGCTCGGCGACGCCCCGGCCAGCGCGCTGAACACCACGATGAGCACCAGGCCCGCCATCAGCGTGAACTTGGCGCCGATGCGGCTGGACACCCAGCCGGTGATCAGCATCGCGACGGCCGTGACCACCAGGTAGCTCGTGAAGAGCAGCGTGACCTGGCTGGGCGTGGCGTTCAGCTCGTGGGAGATCGCGGGCAGGATCGGGTCGACCAGCCCGATGCCCATGAACGAGACCACGCAGGCGAAGGCGACGGCGAACACCGCTTTCGGCTGCCTGAACGGGCTCGCGCTCGCTCCGGCGGGATGACCACTCATCAATGCTCCATCTCAAGGCGTCGCCGGCCATCGGGCCTCGGCCACGACGCTCGGCGGTTGCTCGGTTCCATGGACTGGGCGCGGGTCGGCCGGCTCCGGCGGGTCAGCGGGAGGTGTCGGACCGGTCGTCGGGGATCAGGCGCGTCAGGCTCTCGATGGCGGGGAGCGCGGCGACCAGCGCGTTCCGCTCGTCCTCCGGGAGGTGGGTCAGCAGCCGGGCGAGCGCGTCGGTGCGCACCTTGCGCCGCGCGGCCAGGGCGGCGCGCCCGGCGTCGGTGATGTGCACCCGGACGACCCGTCCGTCCCGCGGATCGCCGGCCCGCTCGGCCAGGCCCGCCTCCTGCAACCGGGAGACGAGCTGCGTCATCGCCGGCTGGGTGACGCCCTCACGCGCGGCCAGCTCGGTCAGGCGGCAGGGGCCCGAACGTTCGAGCGTGGCCAGCGTCGCGGCCGAGGTGAGCGACAGCTCCCCGCGAGCGGTCAGCCGCAACACCATGCGGGTGAGCCGTTCCAGGGCGGTCGTCACCTCGGTCGCCGGAAAGCGGCGCGCGTCCGCCATGACCGGAAAATCCATAAGACACTTATATCAACGCATTATGTATCTGGCCACCCAGGACCTCCGCAAGCGACGATGACCCGCGCAAGCGGTGATGACCTGCGGAAGCGATGTGGATATGCGCTGGCGAGAGGGCATGCGCGAGCGACGGTGACCTGCGCGAGCGACGGTGACCTGCGCGAGCGACCGTGACCTGGCAAGCGATGGCGATATGCGCTGGCAAGGCATGCGCGAGCGATGAGGCGCTCTCCGCCCGATACGGCCCCTGATGGACGGACGACTCGGGCGTCCAGTGTGATGAAGGACTGGGGCGTCCAGTGCGCTGACCGCTCACCTGTCGCCGGCCGTGATGCCCTGGCCGCCTTGGTCGGACCTTTTCCGGCGCCGGGTCGGCGGGAAGGAGGTCGGCGGATCCGGTGCCGTGTGCGGCGGGCTGCGGTGGTCGGCGTGGGCTCAGCGGCGGGGGTGTTTGAACTTGACGTTGCCCATGCCGACGCGGCCGCTGACGCGGAGCACCGGCAGGCCCGGCTCCGCCGCGGAGGTGATCTTGTTGACGACGTTGCCCATGCCGGTCGTCACGTTCTCGACCATGACCGCCCAGCCCCGGGGCACGATGACGATGATGTTGCCCGGCCCGCAGGTGACGTTCAGCAGCACCTCGGGGTGCGGGCAGGTCGCCGCGGTGAAGTCGATCTTGATGTTGCCCCAGGTGCACTCGGCGACGATGTGCCGGGGGACCGTCCACTGGCCCGCCTGGGCGATGGAACCCGAGCCGGTGCGCAGCACCAGCGGCTCGGTGGCGGCGGCCATCACGGCGGTGGAGGGCGCCACGCGCGGCAGGTCCTCGATCAGCGCGTCCAGCTCGGCGTAGGTCCTGGCCGCGTAGGTCCGGTCGAGCCGTTCTTCCAGCTCTTCCAGAGTGATCCGGCCCTCGCCGGCGGCGATGCGCAGACGTTCGGACACGGCCTCCCGGTCGGCGTCCGACGCCCGTACGTTTCCGATCGCATCCGTCATATCACCACCGTAGCGAAGGATGCCGATCTGCCGGAGCCTCCGTACCGTAGAGATCGTGGCCGGGGGCGCGGGACAGGACGGGCGATTGTGCGGTACGACGGGAAGCGTGGTGGAACCTCCTCGCACTACCATCTCGGCTGCCCGGGATCCTATTGGTGTGATCGGCACCGGAACGGTGGAGATGGACGGTCGTGAACGTCGGCGGTTGCCCCCTGGCGTGCGCCCGTTGTTCGGCGACGGCGGAGAGGGGCGGACGCTTTCGGTTGAGTTGCCCGCCGGGTCGGTCGTGTGGCCCGACCCCACCTACCTCCGCTTCCCCTCGGCGGTCCGCGGCCGTCCGGCCTTCTGGCTGAGCGAGGCGCCCGCGACCGGCTCCCTGTACGCGCGGCTGCGGGCCGAGCACCCCCGTTCGGGGCTGTGGCCGGTGCTGCTGGAGGAGTCGGTGCAGCCGTGGTCGGTCGGGCAGATCGCCCCCGACGCCGCCGCGGAGATCGACAACTACAACGTCGGCGCCTTCATGGAAGAGGTGTGGGCCGACTGGGTCCAGCGGGCGTCGGAGGACCAGATCGAGATCCTCGACCCTTTCGGCCCCCTCTGCCCGGGCCCCGCGGAACCCACGGAGCTCGTGGAACCTGGCGGGACGAGGCCCGACCCCGGCGCGGTGGCCGACTGGTACGCCGCCACGCTGGCCGAGCAGGGCATGCCCGTGGGCCTGGCAGCGGTCGACCGCGGGGCCGACGCCCTGGCCGTCATGGGATGGCAGGGCGCGCTGCACCACAACGAGTGGAACGTCCCGCTCGCCGCCGTGGTGCGAAGCTGGGAGGACCGCTTCGGCGTGCGGCTGGTGTGCATGGGGTTCAACACGCTGGAGCTCAGCGTGGCGGCGCCGCCCACCACCGCGCACCACGCCGTCCACGTCGCCGCCGAGCACTGGGCGTTCTGCCCGGACGCCATCATCCAGGGCGCGGGCACCCTCCAGGACTACGCCGAGCAGCTCCGCGGCCGGCACACCTGGTCCTTCTGGTGGGACTGACCTCCGGCGGCGGGGAGCGACCCCGGGCGGCGCGGCATGCCGGGAGAGATCGTCCGGACCGCCCGTGAGATGATGGGCGCGTGCTTCGCCGGATCGGGTGTGACGTGGACGACGGGCGGGGCGCAGGCGCCGCAGCCCCGGCGGGCCGTCACGCGCGAGTCGCCGCGAGGCCGAGTGATCGCCCGTCAACCACCAGGAGGTCCGCATGACTGCCGACGCGCCCGAGCCGGCGACCGAGACCCGGGCCGCCGGAACGCCCGCGACCGACGCGCGGAGCGCCGACACCCCAGACACCCCTGGCAACCCGGACACCGCCGGTACCGAGGCTTCAGCGGCGGACGTCCCCGGCCCTGAGACCCCCGACGACGAGCTGAAGCGGAAGTTCCGCGAGGCCCTCGATCGCAAGCGCCGCACCCAGGCCGACTCGAACGGCGGCGGTCGCGGCAAGGACGGCTCCAAGATCCATGGCACCCACGGCCCGGCCGCGGGCAAGCGTTCGTTCCGCCGCAAGAGCGGCGGCTGACCGCCCTCATCGCGGGCCGGCCCTTCTGGAACAGCAGGGCCACCTCGCCAGGTCGGGCCTCCTGGGGCGGCGGATCATGCGGTCGGCCGGGATTCCCCGGACGACAGGGTCACCTCGCCGGGCCGGGACTCCCGGAGCGGCGGGGTCATCCGCTTAGGTTGGGACGTCAGGGCAGCGGGGTCATCCAGTCGGGCCGGGACGTCTAGGGCAGTGGGGTCACCTGGTCGCCCAGGCGCACTTCGCCCGGGCCTTCGGGGATCAGGCGGACGCCGAAGAACACCCTCCCGTCCCACTTGCGATGCCGCGAGAGGGTGCGCACCGGTTCGCTGCCCGGCGTGAGCGTGCGGGTGTCGATGGTGGTGAGCACGCAGCGGTCGCAGTGCTCGGCGAAGCGGTAGCCGACCTCGCCGATGCGCACGCGCGTCCAGGAGTCCTCGGCGAACGGCTCACCGCCGTCGACGACGACGTTCGGCCGGAACCGGTGCATCGGCAGCGGCGCGGGCGGCTCCTCGCCGCGCTCGACGGCGTCCTGGGCGATCCAGTCGTCCAGTGACCGCAGCGACGCCAGGGAGGTCAGCAGCAGCGGTCCGTCGTCCTGGAGCACCATGGTGTCGCCGGGCCGGCCGCCGTGCGACAGGCCGACCGGGCGCCGCCGCGGGTCCTCCAGCCACACCAGCCGGGCGGGCGTGCCGAGCGCCCGCGACATCCACCGGTCGGCCGCTTCGCCCGCTCCCACCGCCACGTCCAGGCGGTCGAAGCGCGCCGGCCGGCGCGGACCGCCGACGGGCGGGCTCACCTCGATCGGCGCGAGCCCGGGCGCGGCCAGCGTGATCGCGCCGGCGGCGGCGGGCGTGGCGGTCATCCCGAGCATCGCGTGCAGATCGCGCGCGGTGTGGACCTGGCCGTCCTCGGCCGTGACCGCCCAGCGGCGGTCGCCGGCGAGGCCCCAGGGCTCCACGGCGGCCGTGTCCACCGTCACCCCGCCGAGAGACTTGACCGGATAGATGTTGATCTCCGTCACGCGCACGAACCCACGGTAACCTTCGACTATTTGGGAGCGCTCCCACCTGGCTCGATGGACACTCCTCCCAAATGCCGAAAATGGGCCTCTCCATCGTCATTGAGCGGCATTCGCCCCCAGATCACGACAGAACGCCGCCGCTTGTGCCCCCCAGATCGGTGAACAATCTTGTTGCGAGTGATTCACATCACTGACTTATTGCCGTAATGTGTGTGGGAGCGCTCCCACTAAGGAGATTCCCGGTGTCCGTCACCTTCCCCGCGAATCGCACGACCGGAGCGGACGTGCTCAGTGGCCTCCCCCTGCGGACGGCCGAATGGATACTGTCCGCGAGAGCCGAGAGCGTCCGCGCGGCACGTGCGCTGGTGGGCAGGGAACTGCGGAGCTGGGGCACCGGAGGGCTGGTCGACGACTGCACGCTGATCATCAGTGAGCTCGTCACCAACGCCATCCAGCATGGCGGCACGGCGTTCTCGCTCAGGCTCGGCAGTGACGGGAACTGGGTGTACGGCGAGGTCTTCGACGCGGGCGACGGCCTGCCCTGCGTGGGCTCGGAAGACCTGGACGCCACCTGCGGGCGGGGTCTGCTGATCGTCGGCACGCTCGCCGACGACTGGGGCGTCGTCGAGGCCCAGGGCGGCGGAAAGATCGTGTGGTTCGTCGCGGGCCTCGGTGGCGAACCCGTGAGCTGACCTCGCGGTTCGGGGGTCTGTGAGGTCTCGCCGGGGCACGGTGATCACCGGGCGGTGCGTGCTTCGGCGATCCGGTACGGCTTGCGCCGATGGCGGAGCCCGCCCTCAGGGGCAGGAGCCCGCCCTCGGGCAAGCCGTACCGGAACCAATCTCCCCGTGAGGACGGCCGTGGCGGCGCGCGGGGTCAGCGGAAGGCGTCCAGGCCCGTGACCGCCCGCCCGAGGGTGAGCGCGTGGACCTCCTCGGTGCCCTCGTAGGTGGCGACGGTCTCCAGGTTCACCATGTGGCGCATCACCGGATACTCCAGGGTGATGCCGTTGGCGCCGTGGATGCCGCGCGCGGTGGCCGCCACCCGCTGGGCCGCCCGCACGTTGGCGAGCTTGCCGAAGCTGACGTGCGCGTGGTGGGCGAGGCCGGCGTCCTTCAGCCGGCCGATGCGCAACGCCGTCATCATGGCGTGGTTGACGTCCACGAGCATGTCGGCGAGCTTGCGCTGGGTGAGCTGGAAGCCGCCGATCGGCCGGTCGAACTGCACCCGGCTCTTGGAGTAGTCGATCGAGGCCAGCAGGCAGGTGCGGGCCGCTCCCGCGACGCCCCAGACGATGCCGAACCGCGCCTCCGACAGGCACGACAGCGGCGCCTTCAGGCCCTCGGCGCCCGGCAGCAGCGCCTCCTTGGGCAGCCGCACCCCGTCGAGCACCAGCTCGGAGGTGATCGAGGCGCGCAGCGAGATCTTCTTGTGGATCACGTTGGCCGAGAACCCCGGGGCGGAGGTGGGCACCAGGAAGCCGCGGATGCCCTCGTCGGTCCTGGCCCACACGATCGCGACGTCGGCCACCGAGCCGTTCGTGATCCACATCTTGGTCCCGTCGAGCACCCAGTCGTCGCCGTCGCGGCGGGCGCGGGTGCGCATCGAGCCGGGGTCGCTGCCGGAGTCGGGCTCGGTCAGCCCGAAACAGCCCAGAGCCTCGCCGGTCACCATGCGCGGCAGCCACTCCTGCTTCTGCTCGCCGCTCCCGTACTTGTGGATCGCGGTCATCGCCAGCGACCCCTGCACCGAGACGAAGCTGCGCAGCCCGCTGTCCACGGCCTCCAGCTCGCGGCAGGCCAGCCCGTAGCTCACCGCGTTGGTGCCCGCGCAGCCGTACCCGGACAGGTGCATGCCGAACACGCCGAGCTTGCCCATGCTGCGGGCCAGGCCGCGCGGGTCGGGGATCGTACCGGCCTCGAACCAGTCGGCGACATGGGGGAGGAGCTCGGCGCTGCCGTAGTCGCGCACCGCGTCGCGGATCGCGCGCTCCTCGTCGGACAGCTCACCATCGACGTCGAGGAAGTCATGAGGGTTCATGCGGTCACCGTCATCGGTCGCGGAGGTGCCCGGTGCGGCGCTCCTGTTACCAGCACCCAATCACAGCCGCCCGGCCGCCGTGGGAGAGGGATGGCCGGGACCCGCTCGGCCCCGGCCGGTGACCTCAGTCGAGATCCTGCCGCCGCTTGGCCCTGGGCGAGAGCCGCTTGAGCGCACGGTCGAAGACGTCGCCGAAGGGGTTCTCCTGGACGAGGTAGGTCCAGGTGGCCGTGGGACGGCGAAGGCCGCTGTCGGGCGCGTCCAGACCGTCCGCGGTGATGGTCGCCGTGCGGAACGTCTCGACCGAGCGGCTCTCGACCTCCTCCATCAGGTGGCGGTAGGCGGAGACGCCCTCGCGGTGGAACTCCTCCAGGGGCCTGAGCTTGTGGCCGAGCGCCCGCAGGTGGATGCCTTCCCGCACGTCGGACATATAGCCCAGGTACTCGGTCCAGCAGCGGTCGAGGTGGAACAGCAGGATCTGGCGGGCCGCGTCCTTCAGCACGGGCTCCTCCACGCTCCCGGCCAGCTCCTCCCAGCGGTCGGGGACGGCCTTGGCGAGCGCGTCGGCCGCGGAGTCGCCGTGCAACACCTTGTCGCGCTGCCCCAGCACCAGGTCGCGCTGCTGCTCCAGGAGCCGGGTGTAGCGCCAGGTGTTGCGGTGGATCTCCAGGTGGGCGCCCTCGGCGACCCGCTGGGCGTGGCCGACGACGTACCCGGCTCGCTTGTGCAGGACGACCCCGTCGTCCCCCGCCTTGGGCAGGGCCTCGTCGGGGGCGTAGTGCGTGATCAGGGGGTCTTCGAGGCTGACCAGGAACACCGAGCCGCCCGGGTCGCCCTGGCGGCCGGCGCGCCCGCGCAGCTGGTCGTCCAGGCGGCTGCTCGCGTGCCTGCCCGAGCCGATGACGTACAGGCCGCCCAGCTCGGCGACGCCCTCGCCGAGGCGGATGTCGGTGCCCCGGCCGGCCATCTGCGTGGACACGGTGATCGCCGCCCGCTCGCCGGCGCGCGCGATGATCGCGGCCTCCTGCGCGTCGTTCTTGGCGTTCAGGACGACGCAGTCGAGGCCGTCGGCGGCCAGGTCGGCGGCCAGGCGCTCGGACTCCGACACATCCAGGGTGCCGACCAGGATCGGCCGCCCGGTGGCGTGGACGCGGCCGATCTCCGCGGCCAGCGCGCGCTCTTTGTCGGCGACGGTGCCGTAGACGCGGTCGGGTTCGTCGACGCGCACGCACGGCTTGTTGGAGGGGATGACCGCGACCTTCAGCCCGTAGAACTCCCTGAGCTGCTCCTCGACCGCCACCGCCGTACCCGTCATGCCGCATATTTCGGGATATCTGCGGATGAGGCCCTGGATGGTGATCGAGTCGAGGATCTCGCCGGTCTCGCTGGCGGGCAGTGCCTCCTTGGCCTCCACGGCGGCCTGCAGGCCGTCGGGCCAGCGCTGGAGCGTCGCCACGCGGCCGCGGGACTGGCTGACCAGGTGGATGCGCCCGTCGCGCACCAGGTAGTCCACGTCGCGGGTGAGCAGGGCATGGGCGTGCAGGGCCAGGTTCACCCGGGTCAGCACGTCGGGGGTCTCGTACAGGTTGATGCCGCCCAGGGCCTTCTCGACGGCGTCGGTGCCCTTGGCGGTCAGGAACACGTTGCGTTCCTGGTCGTCCAGCTCGTAGTGGTAGCCGCGGGACAGCCGGCGGACCAGCTCGGCGGTCTCGGGCGCGTCCATCCCGGAGTCGGTCGCGCCGGCCAGCACCAGCGGGACGCGCGCCTCGTCCACCAGCACCGAGTCGGCCTCGTCGATCACCGCGACGGAGGGCTCGGGGACGACCAGATCGTCCGGCGACGTCGCGACGCGGTCGCGCAGCACGTCGAAGCCGATCTCGCTGACCGGGGCGTAGGTGACGTCCTTGGCGTAGGCCTCCCTGCGCTGCTCGCGCGTGGAGGACTGCTCGATGAAGCCCACCGACACCCCGAAGGCCTCGTACAGCGGACCCATCCACTCGGCGTCGCGGCGGGCCAGGTAGTCGTTCACCGAGATCACATGGACGCGCCTGCCCCGCAGGGCGTACCCGGCGGCGGCGATGGCGCCGGCGAGCGTCTTGCCCTCACCGGTCGCCATCTCGGCGACCTGCCCGGACATCAGCGCGAGGGCGCCGACCAACTGGACGTCGAACGGCCGCATGCCCAGCGTGCGTCGCGCGGCCTCGCGGGCGATCGCGCAGTATTCGGCCAGGTCGTCCGGGTCAGGGCGGGGAAGATCGGCCAGAGCCTTGATCCGCTCTTCGTGGCCGCCCGCCTGTGTCGCAAGACGCTGAAAGGGGCCGATGTTTGCGCTTCCCGGACGATCCAGGAGATTTCTGATAAATCGCGGTATCGAGGCCACGTCACCTCCAACGCCTCCAACTGTAACCGCGATTCCGCCCTCCGGCCGCCGCCTCAGCCGCTGTGCGCCGGTACGTCCTGCTTGGCCGACGCCGGGCGCTCCGACAGCGGGACCTCCTTGACGAAGAACGCCAGGACCAGGCCCACGAGGATCAGCGGCACCACGTACAGGAAGATCGGCGGCAGCGCCTGCGCGTACGCCCGGGCGATGACCTGGCGCACCGACGGCGGCAGGTTGTGCACCATCTGCGGGGTCATCGCGTTGACCCCGCTCGCCGGAAGCCGGGCGCCGCTTGCGGCCAGCACGTCCGACAGGCGGTGGATGAAGATCGAGCCGACCAGCGACGTGCCGAGCGAGGCTCCCGTCTGGCGGAAGTAGTTCACGGCCGAGGTGGCCGCGCCCACGTCGCGGTGGCCGACGGAGTTCTGCACGATCAGCACGAGCGTCTGCATCACCATGCCGAGCCCGAACCCGGTGACGAACATGTAGAGGCCGTTGAGGACCATCGAGGAGTCGGCGGTCATCCGCGACAGCAGCGCCAGGCCCGCCGCCAGGATCGCCATGCCGGCGATCGGGAAGGCGCGGTAGTGCCCGGTCGCCGAGATGACCCGCCCCGAGCCGATCGAGGTGATCGTCATGCCCGCCACCATCGGCAGCATCAGCAGCCCGGATCCCGTCGCGCTGGCCCCGTTCACCATCTGCAGGAACGTGGGCAGATAGGCGATCGCGGCGAACATGCCGACGCCCACGAACACCGAGATCGCGGCGGGCAGGGAGAACAGGTCGTTGCGGAACAGGCGCAGCGGGATGATCGGCTCGGCCGCCACCCGCTCGGCCAGCACGAACCCGATCGCGAGCACCACCACCCCGGCCCCGAGCGCGATGATCACCGGCGAGTCCCACGCGTACTGCGTGCCGCCCCAGCTCGTCACCAGCACGATGCACGTGGAGGCGCCCGCCAGCAGCGCCGTGCCCAGAATGTCCAGCCTTGGGCGCGCCTTCGGCCTGGGCAGCCGGAGCACGACGGCGGTGACCCCCAGCGCGACCAGCCCGAGCGGCAGGTTCACGTAGAAGCACCACCGCCAGCTCGCGTGGTCGGTGAAGAAGCCGCCGATCAGCGGGCCGATGACCGACGACAGGCCCCACACCGCGCCGATGACGCCCACGTACCGGCCGCGCTCGCGCGGGGAGACCAGATCGGCGACGATCGCCTGCACGCCGATCATCAGACCGCCGCCGCCGAGCCCCTGGAGGGCGCGGAAGGCGATGAGCTGCGGCATGTTCCGCGCCATGCCGCACAGCACCGACCCGACCAGGAAGATCACGATGGCGGCCTGGAAGACGATCTTCCGGCCGATCAGGTCGCCGAGCTTGCCGTAGATGGGCAGGCCGATGGTCGAGGCCAGGATGTAGGCGGTGACGATCCAGCCGATGTGTTCCAGGCCCTTGAGGTCGCCGACGATCGTCGGCAGGGCGGTCGACACGATCGTCTGGTCCAGAGCCGCCAGGAGCAGGGCGACCATGAGGCCCGCGAAGACCAGGCGCACCTGCCTGGGCCCCAGCGGGGCTGCCTCGGCGCTCATCCACGCCCCTCTCCTATAAGGCTGCAAGGCCTTTCCAGCCTACGCACGGTCAAACCTTCGCACCCCCCACACCCAGCGGATGCCCCCCATCCCGTGATCTCCCAGACCCGATCTACCTCCCGATCATGTGATCCGCCGTTCCGATGTCCCTCCCGATCGCCCTCCTCGCCCCTGACCGGACCTTCATCCGGCGCCGGGTCGGCGAGAAGGACGACGGCGAATTCGGCGCCGACGTGCGGCGGGTGACCCGGTGCACGTTCGTTCGTGGACGGTGCGACTAGCCGGAGCCGTCCTGGCGGGGGCTTTCGCTCTGCTCGCCGGTGGCGAGGACCGCCACCGAGGCCAGCAGGACGGCTGCGCCCGCCGCGGAGGTGGCCGTCAGCCGCTCCCCGAGCACGAGCACACCGAGGACGGTGGCGCCCGCCGGCTCCAGCAGCGCGACCACCGAGGCCGTCGTCGCCCGCACCGAGGCGAGCCCGGCGAAGAACAGGCTGTAGGCCAGCGCGGTCGGCATCGCCCCGAGGTAGCCGAGCAGCGCCACCGAGGCCACCGCACCCCCGCTCGGCAACAGGCCCTCGGCCGCCGCCACCGGCAGCAGCAGCACCCCGCCCACCGCGAACCCCCACATGGCCGTCCCGGCCGTACGGGAGTGATCAGAACGCCCAGAATGACGGGAAAGCAGGGTCACCCCGGCATAGGCGACGGCCGACAGCAGCGCCAGGCCGATCCCGGTGACCGAACCGCCCGAGGGGCCGCCCATCAGCAGCGCCAAGCCCGCGAGGGCCAGCCCCATGCTGATCGCGCCCCTGCGGCCGAGCCGCTCCGCCAGCAGCAGCCGCGCCCCGAGGGCCACCAGAGCCGGGCTCGCGCCCAGCGTGGTCGCCGTGGCCACGGCCACGCCGCTCGCCGCGACCGCACCGAAATAGGCCGCCTGCGACACCGCCAGCCCAGCCCCCACCAACACCAGCCCGGCCCACCCAGACCACCGCCCCCGGATTGCGGGCCGCTGCCTCCTGACCTTGGGGCGTCGGACCCTGACCGCGGGCCGCCGCCCCCAAGGCTGGCGACCTCGAGCCCGGATCCCGGCGTCATGCGAATGTGCCGGGGCACTCGCAACCTGAGCCTTGGCGGACGTGACGTGAGCTTCGGCCGGCCGGTGAGTGATGCCGGCCCGCCGGTCGCCGAGCCTGGCCAGACGAGCGGCGGCGAACAGCAGCAGGGCGCCGAAGACGAAGCGCCAGAAGGACACGGCCACCGGGCCGAGCCCGCTGACCCGGTACAACACGGCCGCCGCGGGGCCGCCCGTGCCCCAGATGGCTGCCGCGACGGTGACGTACAGCATGCCTCGCCGTACGGAGACGTGCGTCATGAACTCTCTCCAGAAGAGTGAAAGCGAAAAAGGCCCCAGAACGCGGGCAGCCGCCACCCACCGAGCCCTCCAGGCCCGGCCAAATGGAGAGAGAACCGCCCGCTAGACCGCGGGCGGCGGAGAAACGATCAAAACTCGAGACACGCAGGCCATGTTACGGCCGCTGCTGGTGCCCATGCTCATTGTCGGCGTCGTTCTTGACGGGGCCGGCTCAAGCCCAGGTCACCACGGTTGTGGTTCGAGGTCGCGAGAGATCCTGCGCCATGCCGCCAGGTTGGCGACGTGGGGGTGATCATCCCCAAGAGTCCGCCGCATGGCATCCAGCACCACTTCACGGCACTGTCTTGCTTCGGCGGTCCGCCTCTGTTCGTTGAGGGTCACCGCCAGATTGGCCTCGCATGCGAGCGTGTCCGGATGTTCACTACCGAGTGTCGCCTTCAACTGGATGAGCGTACGGCGGTGCATCGGCTCGGCTGCCGGATCGCGGACCTCGCCCAGGCAGCCGGCGACGTTGATCGCCGCAAGAAGCGCCATCGGATGATCATCCCCCACCTGTTGGGCCAAGCCTGCGAGTGCTTCTTGAGCCAGCCTCTTCGCGTCGATCGGGCGATCCAGTATCCGCAGGTAGCAGGCGACGTTGTTAGCGGCGGCCAACCGGTAGGGGTGGTCGGGGCCGAGAGTCTCGGTGAAGTTGTCCATGACATCGGATGCCAGCTGGTGAGCGGTGACCTCTTCACCGAGCGTTGCCAGGCATGAGGCGTACTCCAGGCGGCACAACAGCGTTTCGGGTTGGGCATTCCCATAGTGCTGGACGTAAAGGTCGTGCGCCTGCTCGATCAGTTGGCGGGCCTCCATCTCCGCCCCCTTCCTGCGGAGGGAGGTGGCTAGGCTGGTCGCGGTGCGCAGGGTGTCGATGTGGTCGATGCCGTACACCGTCCCGTAGTGCTCCAGGTCCACCCGGGTCATCTCCACCGATTCGGTGAGTTGCCCGAGCTCACGCAGGTCGCGAGCCAGGTTGGCGACGGTGTAGAGCGTTCTGGGATGCAGTCCGCCGAGCACTCTCCGGCTGCCGTCCACGGTTTCCTGGTCGACTTCTCTCGCCTGGCTGAAATCACCGGCCAGCCGTAGGCTGACACCCAGATTGTGAGCGGCCGCGAGAGTGCGTTCGTGGTCCTCTCCGAACAGGTCCTTGACGCGATCGTAAGTCTGGCGGTTCAGCTTGAGGGCTTCCCGGAACTGACCCAAGGCACGGAGGTCGGCGGCGAGACCGCCAGCGGTCATAAGTGTGTGGGGATGAGACTCGCCCAATTCGCGATTCTGGTGGGTCAGAACGGCGGTGTCGACGACATGCGCCTCGGCGTACCTTCCCATGGAGCGGAGCGTGTTGGCCAGGTGGAACCGCAGATGGACGATTTGACGGTCCCCACTGCCCAGCTTGATGTTCCAGGCTTCCTCGAGCCTGCTCCCGAGTTCCAGGCTCGACGGGAATTCCCCACGCCGCCACAGGTAGCGCACCCGGTCGATGAGCAGGCGGCGGGTCTCTTCTTCATCGCATTCGGCAGCCATGGAGGGGCCCAGGTGAGGCCAGATCTGGTCGTAACGCTCCCAGTTGTTCGGGTCGTCGACCTCGCCCACTTGAGGGCGGGCTGCCACCAGGATGCGGTGGACGTCGTGAGTGGTGGCTTGGCGATCCACGGACTCCATGCGGTCTCGGACGACGGCCTGAATGAGCCGGTGCACCTGGATGGACTTGGCGGCTTGATCCACACGGGCCAATGCGTACCGGCCGAGCTGCCGGATCGCCGGGCCCAGCATGACCTTCTCCCGCATCGTCTCGTCATAGGGGACCAAGCACTCCACCATGGTGTCGCTGTAAAGCATGTTGAGTGAGACGGGTTCAGGACCGAAGAAAGCGAGCAGCTCCAGCAAGCGCACTGATGCCGGTGACTCATTGCGGAGCCGTTCGAAGGACACGTTCCAGGTGGCGGCGACGGGAGTTGGGTAGTCGGTCGGCTGCTCGCCAAGCTTCAGCATCTCGGTGAGCCGGTCGAGATACTGTTCGGCCGGCATGCCGGTCTGCTCCAGCCAGGCGCCTGCTTGCTCGATCGCCAAAGGCAGGTCGCCGAGCGCGTCGGCCACCCGGTCGGCGTCCGTTGTGTAGAGGCCGGGTGCACGGCGGCGAAGATGTTCGATGCTCTCCGCGCGGGTGAACACATCGACTTCGAGGGGATCGGCCACCCGTGACCACGCAGGATTGCGTGAAGTGATCAGGACGTGCCCGGGACCCGCAGGCAGGTAGGGCTCCAGGTCTTTGGGGTCGTCAGCGTTGTCGAAGACGAGCAGCCATCGGGAATACGGCTGGCCCATGCGCAGCGCCTCCCGGACGGCTTTGGCTGCCTCGGCGATGCTTTCACCAACTCGGACGCCGAGCCTGTCCGCCAATTCGGCGAGCGACGGATTGATCAGTTCCAGGTGCTCGGCGGCGATCCACCACACCACGTCGTAGTCGGCCATGAACCGATGGGCGTACTCCAGGGCCACCTGTGTCTTGCCAACACCTCCTAACCCGAAAAGAGCCTGGGGCAGCACCACCGTCTTGCTCCTGCCTACGATCTGGTCGCGGAGCCTCTCCAGGATGGCGTTGCGA
Organism: Sphaerisporangium sp. NPDC005288; assembly: GCF_040607475.1. Lineage (NCBI taxonomy): Bacteria > Bacillati > Actinomycetota > Actinomycetes > Streptosporangiales > Streptosporangiaceae > Sphaerisporangium > Sphaerisporangium sp. NPDC005288. The sequence goes on from NZ_JBEXGT010000014.1 coordinate 138,512, forward strand.
CCGGTGAAGGCCGCGTTGCGATTGGCGATGTTCCACACCGGTGGCCGGATGCCGGGGAAGCGGGAACGGACCGGCGTGATGTCCTCCACATCCCTGGCCGTTTGCGGTGACCGGCTGACCGCTCGTAGCAGGGCCGTGGTGGCCTGCGTCTCATCCGACCGGGTGAGATCGACGATGGTGCTGTCGCCAAATGGCGGTCCCATGCGCACGTCTGTCACCCGTAGCGGCACGAGCTTGGGATGTACGCCCTTGTTGTCGGAGGCCGCTACCGATCTCCATAGCGAATGCGGTTCTACCGAGCGCATGTAGGCAGCCGAGATCACGGCGATGACGTGACTGAATACGTGAGCCGTCTGCTGGGGCGACCGCGCAGTCTGGGCGGAGTCACTACGGTCGTGACTCACCACTTCGAAGCCGGACCGCTCCAGCACGGCGGCGATCCAGTCGGCCCACATGCGGTCCTCGGGAACGTAGTTCAACAGGACCTTGGTGGCAACGTCGGCCGGTTGACGGACGAAGGCCTCCCGGACACTCAACCGCAGATCTTCGTGCATCGCAGGCAGTGAGGCGATCTCTCCGTGCGTGATCACGCCCGTCAGTCGCTCGAACGCCGCCAGTAGGGAGCTCGGCGAGTCTGGAACGTCGGCGAACGTGGCCAACGTCTCCTCATAGGCGTAGAAGGGCTTGTACGGAATCTCGACGGCGCCCCAGTAGTGGCGGAGTTCGTCGGGAGTCATGCCCGGCGGAAGACCCTCGAAGCGGCGCTTGGTGAGGTCGCGTCCGGCATCCAGCTTTTCCTTCTCGCCCTCGTCTATGCGCATGGGGACCGGCAGGATGCGGATGTTCCGGCTGCGGTAACGGTTGTTGATGTGCTGAGCGACCGCCGAGGCGCCCTCGATGCTCTGGTCGCTCATCGTGAAGCACATGACGAGAGTGTCCGGGAATTGAATCGTACAGATGTCCGCGATGTCGCTCAGGCCGGTGCGGCTGTCGATGAGGATGTAGTCATAATGGCGCTTCATGTTGGCGCGCAGGGCATCGAAGAAGTGGCCACCGCCAAGTCGGCCGTAGAAGTTGTCCCAGTCGAAGGTGGCCACGAGCGAGGCGTAGTCGCGATTCTGACGACCCGCCGAGACGAAATCGAGCGTACCCTCGTCGGGAAATCCGTCCCAGTCGAGGGACACCGCGTTGCGCTGTACCGCGGCGTACTGCAGGTGCCAGTCGGGCGGCCGTGGGCCAGCCTGAAGGGTCGCCAGGGCGTACTCATTGATCATATCGATGACGCCGGCGGCGCCGTCTACCCTGTCCGCATCCAGGAAGGGGTGGAAGAACTTGTGCAGGCCGGGCGACTCGAGGTCCCAGTCGAGGGCCAAGACTCTTTTACCGTTGCTCGCCAGAATCCATGCCGTGTTGGCGAGGGCCATGGTCCGGCCGGTGCCCCCCTTGTACGAGTAGAACGTGATGACGTGGCCCTCGGGGGCGTCACTCATTGCCGGGCCTCCGCGTCGTTTCTATGGGGAAGAACTTAGGGCCTTGCAACCTGGGGCGCTCCATGAAGGGGCGCGCTTCAGGCGGGTATGTCGGTGCATGCCGGAGATATCGGCTTACGACTGACCGGGTCACCTCAGGCACTGCTCTGCAGAATCGCTCGAACGTGGCGATGTCATTCGCCGGCGAACGCTGCAAAGGAAGCCCTTCGGCGAGCTTGTCGCCGAGAGCCGTCTGCAGGAGAGTTCTGAGCCGGTATTCGGCCTGCGTGGTCTGCGGGTCGTTCTCGTTTCTCGGGATGATGACGCTGATCCAGGGTTTATCGGCCTGGGCCAGGCGGCGGAGTGGCTCGAGCAACTTCTCCGACATGGCGGCCCAGGTGTCCACCAGGACCAGCCCTGGACTCGTCGGTGGTTCATCACCGAAGAGGTGGTCGTAGTGATCGTCAAGTGATCCGACGTCGGCACGGAAGCCGAGGGTACGCACCAGATCGGCGGCGTACCCGGCCAAGGGCTTGCCGATGTCGGGCCGGTAGGGGTTCCACTCTTGGGCGGTGAGCCCGTAGTGGTAGGGCGTTCGCCCCTCGGGCAGGTTGTGGATGTCGGGTGCGATCACGGTGATCCTGACGCGGTGCCCGCTACGCGAGTTGGAGTCGGGGTAGCCGAAAGCGCTGCGGAGGGAGTCGTAATCGGGCGGCTCGATCGGGGTGAGCTGGGTCGACTGCCCGACCTCGACGATGCGGCGCGCGAGGTTGTAGACCGCCATGTGGTAAGCGCTGCGGTACTGCCGGAGTTTCATGATGCCGTAGAAGCCGTGTTCGATGTACCGGGATCCCAGGCTGGCGTGGTTGAACTGAATGGACCGCGCCACGTCAGGAAGATCTTCCGAGGGTACCGGAACCCAGATGGCCGGGATGATCGTCTCAACCTGCTCCCATTTTCGTGCGCGATGGTACTGAATGCGTCCGGAGAACGCGGTCCATTCTTTCCCGCATTGCTCGCTTTCGAAGTAGCGCCTGGAGTACAACGGGACGAAGACTCTGCAGGTGGCCAAGCCCTCGGCCAGCCGATCAGGCCAGTAGCCGCCTGATTTGAGCTCGCGATCCATGAATCCGGGCAGCGTGCCATGCTCAAGGCCGCTCAAGACCATCACATGGCGGCACAGGTCGGTGAAGAGCTTTTCCACCCATTGGTCCGGATCATGTCGATCGTCTGCGTCGTGCCTGGGGGTATGCGCGTAGCTCAGGAAAAAGTAGGGGCCAGGCTGAGTGGCATCTGACACTTGCAGACGCACCTCCCGCTGATGCCATGGGGTTTCGATTGTAGAACGCCGCGACAGGCTGTATGCCCCCGAAGGGGGAGATGGGAAGGCGAATCCGTCCTTTCGTGATTATACTCTGCACTAAACTGCGGTTTCGGTCCGCATCAATGGTTTGCGTGACCGGCTTCCGGCGCATAGGTTGGCCAGCGAAGGCGGTAAGCGGCGGTTCCATGACAGGTCGGCGGCTGCTGTGGCTACCGGCTGGTGTGAGACGAAGATTCGAGAAACCTCTCTGATGAGTATCCGGAGTAGTGGCGAAAGGATGGAGATGAAACCGTGCTCTCCGCTCTCGTCGCCGCGAGCAATGAATATCGTCCTTCGTCGTCCGCCCCGGCCTGCCGAGTGGTGACATGGTCGGTGTGGTCATCTCGTCCGCGGGAGGCAGACGTTGACGAAGAGCGCGCGTACGATCGATTCTGGGGTACTTGCGGTTCGGGAGAGCGAGGAGCCCGCGAAGGTTGTACGCACCGCTAACGGGAGGCGGCTCGCTGTCGACGAGAGAGGGAAACTCGACGGGGATCCGGTGTTCCTGCTGCATGGCACACCGGGGAGCAGGATCGGGCCATGCCCGCGAGGGGCGGTCCTCTACCGGCTCGGCGTGCGATTGATCACTTTCGACCGTCCTGGTTATGGCCGGTCGGACCGGCTGATCGGACGGTCGGTGGCCGCCGCCGCCGAGGATGTCGAGGCCATCGCCGACGCGCTGGAAATCGACCGGTTCGCCGTGGTGGGCCGCTCGGGTGGCGGCCCACATGCCTTGGCCTGCGCGGCGCTGCTGCCCGCTCGCGTGACCCGTGCCGCGGTTCTCGTGGGTCTCGCACCACATGCCGCTGAAGGGCTCGACTGGTTCGGCGGCATGGCTGCCTCCAATATCACGGAGTACACCGTTGCCCTCGCAGGACGAAGTCGTTTCGCCGACTGGCTCGCTCCGACGGCCCAGGAGATCCGCGCCGACCCAGGGAGCCTGATCGCTGATCTGTACGCCGAATTGCCCGAGGCCGATCGCCGTATGGTCGCGAACCCGGGCGTGCGTGCCATGCTCCTGGCGAACTACGCCGAGGCGCTACGCCACTCTGAGGATGGGTGGGTCGACGACGCGATCGCATTCTGCTCGCCATGGGGCTTCGACCTGACCGTCATTCAAGCACCCACTTTGCTGTGGCATGGCGGGAAGGACCGTTTCTGCCCAGTGGATCACTCACACTGGATGGCCGCCCGCATCCGCACGGCCATCATGCGAGTTGAACCGGAGGCCGCGCATTTCGGCGCGCTGGAGGCGCTCCCCGACCTGTTGCCATGGCTGGCCGGAAAAATGTGAGCCGCTGGACGGAAGCCAGGGACATCCGAGGGCGGGACCGCTTTCTCGTACCATTCAGGCTGGCATGGGGTGTCTCACGGTTCGGTCCCTCACGAAGAACCACGATGGGCCCTGGAGTTTCGGGCGTTCGGTGGAGGACACGCCCTGAGACCGGGGAAGGGGTGGTGCATCTTCACCTGAGAGAGTCGAGCGTACGAGGTGCGGCCGCGCTGTGGCCTCGACACCATGACTCTGCGAAACTCTGAGGGCGGTCCACGGCCTCTCTCGATCGCTGCGGATCGGTAGTCTGATGACGTTCTCGGAGAACACGGCCGCTGCGAGGGACGGCGCCACCGGGGTGAGCGGCTTGTCCGCCTCGAACGGCATGGTGGAGCTTTCTACGCTGCTTGTTGTGGCAGGCGCCTCGGCGTGGCGACGCGTAGGTGTGGCGTAGGGAGGATGTTCGACATCAGACGGTCGAGGCCGGCGCGGCATCTCTGGGAGGCGCTGCCGACGTTGCCGGTCTGACGGGAGTCTGCCGGCCATCCACGCGACCTCGGCCTCATCCGGCAGGTCAAGTGTGCCTGGAGCGGTGAGTGCCGGCCTGAAGGCGTTATCGAAGCACCTGTGGTCGAGTGGTGCTGAGACGCGCAGGGGTGAGCTCTCTCCTGCCCGGACAATACGATTCGCCAAGGTGTAGACGGCGGTCTCGTAATCCTCTTTGAATCGATTGAGCGTCGACAGGCCGTAGAAACCGTGCTCGCGGTACTGCGGGCCGAAGTCGGGGTCGATGAACTGGATATCGCGGGCCACTGCAGGAATAGTGTTCTCGGGTACGGGTACCCAGATGGCGGGTATGATCACCTCCATCTTGCCCGCGCTATTAGGCTGTGCCTGCTCGATTCGGTGCTGGAAGGTACTCCACTGTCTGCCGCACGCGTCGGTGTTGAAATAGTGGGCGGAGTACAAGGGGACGAACACTTTGCAGGCGGCGAGGTTGGTGGCGACATGCTCCGGTCGCCGGGCGCCCGCGCGAAGACGGCGGTCCATGAAGCCGGGTGTTCCTCCATGTCCCATGCCGCTGAGCACGATGACGCATCTGCACAGGTCGGTGAACAGCCTGAATATCCCTTCATCGGGATCGTAGGAATCATCACTGTCGCACGAGGGGGTCGGAGCATGGCTCAGATAGAAGTAGGGCCGGGAATCATCGCTGTCACGTGACGTTATCAATGCCACCTCCGGCCGGTGATACTTCTTGAGTGTAGGACTGCGGGGCGGGGCGGGCAATGAGGGCGCGACCGGGCTGCCTTTGAGCTGTTTCAGGTGACGCCTGAAATGCGACGGGTTCGGACAGCCAGGGCTGTATCGTCTGGCGCATGATGTCGATGAATCGTTCGCCGGTCGCGGTCAACGCACCTGAAGCGGCGAGGGTCTCGATCGCCTCGGTCGTCAAGGAGCGCCAGCGTGTGAACCGCACGGCCGCGCGCCGACCGGCGTCGCCCTGATCGACCATACGACGGACCCGCCAGAAGTCTGTGACGGCCAGATGGGCGTAGGTGCCCTGGAGCAGCCCTTCGAGCGGGCGCGGGTCAGGGCGCCAAGGCGCGTAGTACAGAGCGGTGTTCTCCGGGTCGTACAGGTTGTGTATGTCGAGAATGGCGCCCATCTTGACATGCTGAAACTCGTGGATCAGTAGCAGCGCGAGCGAGGTGGCATCATCGGGCAGCGCCGCGGCCACGGCGCCGAAGGCGTCACGGGCGGTCGAGCTGATCTCGGAGCCGTCGGGACGCGGCGCGAGCGGCATGACGACGCCGAGACCGGCGCTCAGCCCCGGTGCGTACGCCGCGTGGTCGCGCCGGATGAGCGCCCATGCCGCGGCGAACATGGCCTGCCAGCGGGCGAACGACACCTCGCTCAGTCGGTCGGCGGCGGGCCACTGGTGGCAGTCGCGGTAGAGGTCGACGTCATCCAAGGCCACGGTCCAACTGCTGGCCTTCAGACGGCGCACCGGTGACCAGGCGGGCTGGTCGTTTGGAGCATCTAGGTCGATCGACCAGCGGCGGTCCCCGGCCTGAACGGTGAATCGTCGCTCGCCGGTCTCCACCGTGGCCTCGGCCACTTTCCCGGCGTCGAGGCGGCCGAGGGAAGGCAGGCAGAGAGCGCCATCTCGGACGGGTATTCGCAGGACGGCCGGGACGCCGGCGCGGATGGCGGCGGCGGTCGCGATCGAGCGCAGGTGGCCGCCGTCGGCATCACCCTTGAGGCGGCGGACGGCCCACACGCGCACGTACGGGTGTGCCAGCACGGCGTCGAGGGCCGGGCGCGCCTCCCGATCGAGGAGCGTCAGCAGGCGCCAGGCGTCCGTGTCGGCCGACGCGCCGCCTACGCTGGCGATGAGGGTACGGCGAAGGCTCTGTTGGCCCTCGTCGAGTCGTGCGATCGCCTCCGTCCCGCCGTACCCAGAGGCCAACTCGGCGAAATCGGCCCGGGAGAGGGTGTGTTTGGTCTGGGCGATCTCCCGCACCCTGTGCTGAATGTGCATGATGAGCCGCAGTAAGCCGGCGCAGTAGACGCTGGGGTTGAGGAATCCAGAGCCGGTACGGTAGCGGTGCGCGTAGAGGCCACCGCCGCACGAGGAGACGACGGAGCATGCCTGACACTGGTCACTCAAGCCAACCATGCCGATCTGGCGGCTCGTAATGCCGGGGTGGGCGGCGACGACGTCCAGCGAGTGATGCTCGACGTCGAAGCCGGTGGTCGGCGCGCCGTCGTAGGCGGTCTTGAGCGAGTCGGCCTGCTCGTAGGACCCGTCGGTTTCGATCACCACCAGGTCGCTGGGCTCGAGCCCGAGCGACTCGGTGAGACTGCTTCTGTTACGCAGGGTGCGCAGAGCCGACTCGAAGAGGCGTACGCTCATCGGCCTGCCGTCGGTGAGCCATTGGTCGAAGATCTGCGCGAGCCAGTCGCCGTACGCGACCGGATCACCTGCGGGAGGCCGGTCCCAGGTAGCGTGCGGGAGCAGAAAGTCCACCCGAGGCGGATCGAGTTCGGCCAGCGCCTCGTAGACCGTGACGGGATCGTTGGTGATATCGACCGTGCACAGAAGTCCGGAGTACAGATCGGGGCAGCGGTCTTTGAGCAGGGTGACCGCGCGGATCACCTTGTCGTAGCTGCTGCGACCGTCGGCGTACCTGCGGTGGCGGTCGTTGGCGACGCGGTCACCATCAAGCGAGATGCCGATTTCGATGCGGTGAGTGGCGAACAGTTCGCAGAATGCCGCGTCCAACAGGACACCATTAGTGTGGATCTTGAGTGAGAGTTCGCACACGCCGTTAAGCGCGCGGTTCAGTTCGTCTGCGTAGCGGCCGATTCGGTCGGGCCCGGCCAGCAATGGCTCACCACCGTGCAGGATCACATCGACGCGAGGCAGCCCGTGCTGTCGCGCGTGTTCCGCGATCCTGTGGGCGGCCGATGCCATCAAGCGATCGGACAAGAATGTGGGATGTCTCCGCCAGCTTTGATCGGCGTGCTCGTAGATATAGCAGTGATCACACGCGAGGTCGCATCGACCGGAGACCTTGAGCACGAATTGCCGGAACGGCAGGACGGAGACAATCACAGGTGCTCAGACGGAAGAAGCGAACGCAGCGACACTCACCTCGGACGACGCCGACGGAAGGCGCTCGCTATCGACGATGCCTGCCCTGACAAGAGTGCCCAGTGTGCCGAGAGGGAGATCACGCACATCGGCGAGGTCCTGCATGGTCGTAGATCGAGGATCTGCCGCTTTGCCTCTGCTCATGTTGACCACCTACCGGCTTGTCATGGGACTGAGCAATCATCGCTGACTCTGAGAGATCGCGTCGTAACGCTACGTGCCATGTGCTTTCCCGTGCACCCGTGGAAGCAGTATGCAGGTTACGCCTTCGACTGGCGACAATCGCAGGAACTCGCTTTGGGAATTACATCACTCCCGAGGGGTGTCGGAGGAGTCCGGTCGAGGATTCCGTGCCGATTGCGTGTCCCCGAGTTCACATCTCAACGTCTCACGTGGGTGGGCCGATCGCACGTATCGGCCAGATGTCCGTAATGTACGCTTTGGGGTGCTGGGACCCGCCGTTCGTATCTGCGGTCGGCGGCGCGGCGATGGGGATAAGGGGTATGCCCTAATTAGGATATGTGTTGGCGAACAGCGGGTTGATCGATGACCCGTGGTCGATATAGCCGCGGTCGCGCCGTGATCGTCGATAGACAGAATTGTGTGGCGGCTTCGATACGACCACCTCTTGACATGTGGAGGAGTGGCGGGTTCCAGTGAAAGCGTGGTGGCCAGTAACCCGGAGACGGGGTTTCCGGCGCTTTATCGCGCCGCCGATCGAGGTGCCATCGTGGGACAGCGCAGGCTGCTGACCGCGACGGGAGTACGTCTCACATCGTTGGTGGTCGCGGCGGTGTTCGGATCGTTCTCGCTGACGGCCGGGCGGGTCGACGCCGCGGCGCTCGTCGCTGCCGGGGCTCTCGCCACGGCGCTGGTCACCGAGGTGTACCTGCTGACCGCCCGACCCGACCGGCAGTGGTACGAGGCTAGGGCGGCCGCCGAGTCGGCCAAGACGCTCGCCTGGCGTTACCTCGTCGGTGGAGCGCCGTTCGGGCGGGACGGCGATGAGAGGAGCGGCGGCGATAGCGGTGGCTCCGGCGGTAGTCGCTCAGGCGATGGCGAGGTCCATGTGGACCTGCTTCTGCACCAGCGCTTCTCCGAGCTCACGAGAGGTATCCACGGGTTCGCCCCCGTGCCGCCGATGGAGGAGGAGTCCCAGGTCACAACGATGATGCGCGAGATCAGGGCCCTGTCGCTGGAGGAGCGCAAACAGCACTACATGACGGGCCGGATCAACGAGCAGCGCACGTGGTACGGCGCCAAGGCCCGCTACCACGACCGCCGCGCGTCGCAGTGGTCGGTCGCGCTGGCGGCGCTGGAGGCCGTTGGCCTGATCGCCGCCATTCTCAACGCCGACCAGGTGATCGACATGGATCTGCCGGGCATCGTCGGCGCCATCGCCGCTGCCGGCATCGCCTGGCTCCAGACCCGCCAGCACCAGCAGCTCGCCACGTCGTATTCCATAGCCGCCCTGGAACTGAGCGATATCGTGTCGCGGGTGGAGTGGCCTCGGACGGAGACTGAATGGGCCCATTTCGTGGACGAGTCCGAGGAGGCCATCGCCCGTGAACACATGCTGTGGTGGGGCTCGCGGAGCTGAGGAGGATCGTTCGCGGGCGGCCCAACCCGCGGCCGCGGCCGTGCTGGACCAGGGCGGCCTCCACCGTCCCACCCCCCGTCCGCCGGTCAACGGCCGCAGCAGCCCCGCCATGAACCCGTCCGGCGGTGGGGGAGACACGCAGCGGCGCATCGCGATCTCCGGGCATCGGGGGTTGCCGGCGTCCACCGTCACGCTCGTCGAAAAGGCCATTCGCGGCATCCTCGCCCGGCACGCGCCCGAGATCAGAGGGGTGTCCTGCCTGGCGGACGGGGCCGACCAGATCTTCGCGAGGGCGGTCGTGGACCTCGGCGGGACGCTGGAGGCGGTCGTCTGCTCGCAGCGCTATCGCGAGGACCTGCCCCCGGACTCTCTGGACGAGTACGACACGCTCATGGGAGCCGCCGAGAAGGTGCACCGACTGGGGTACGTCGAGTCCACCGGCGAGTCGCACATGGAGGGCAGCAAGCTCATGCTCGACCTGGCCGAGGAACTGTACGCCGTCTGGGACGGCAAGCCGGCCCGCGGCTACGGCGGCACGGCCGATGTGGTCGCCGAGGCGCGCCGGCGTGGCATCGAGGTCCATGTCATCTGGCCCGACGGCGCCCGCCGGGAGTAGCCCATCGTGGGCCGGTGCCGGTGCCGGTGCCGGTGCCGGTGCCTGTGCGGGTGCGGGTGCGGGTGCCTGTGCGGGTGCTGGTGCCGGGGCGCAAGACCGAAGCCGGGGGAGTGGGCCGGTGGCCCGAGGCCATGGGACGGCGGCCCGAGGCCGTGGGACGGGAGCGTCGCGGTGCCGGAACTCGCAATCTGTACCTGACGCTGGATGACAGGTATGCCGTCCACGATGGACCCATGACCACGAAAGCGACTCTCATCGCCACGACCATCGACTGCGCCGAGCCGAAGAAGCTCGCCGAGTTCTATGCCGCGATCACCGGCTTCGAGGTGCAGTACGCCGAGGACGAGTACGCCGGCATCGGGGACGGGACGACGAGCATCTACTTCGGCCGGGTCCCCGAGCGGGAGCCGGCCGCCTGGCCCGGGCCGGGCAAGCAGTTCCACCTGGACTTCCGCGTCCCGGACGTCGGCAAGGCCGTCCAGGAGTACCTCGAACTCGGCGCCACCAAGCCGGACTTCCAGCCCGGTGACGGCTGGGTCGTCCTGGCAGACCCGGAGGGGCACCTGTTCTGCGTCTGCCCCGAGCGCTCCTGAGGCCGCGGCTCGCCGGCCCGTCGCGGGTTCACGGGCGGCGGGCCGGTCGCCCGCTCGTCGGCGGTGATCCGATTACCGGGGCCTTCTTTGGGCAGCGGTAGTCGCCATGTCCGAGAAGCACCATCGGAGCGCCGGGGACGGTGCGGGCGGCGGCCGGGCCACCCCTGTTCATGGGGCAATGGGGCGATCGACAACCGCGTTCCAGGCATTTGTCCTTAAGCTGGCGGGGTGCTCCCTCTGATGACCCCACATGTGCTTCCCGCTGCCCGAGTCCTGCCCGGGGCCGCGTCATGATCTGGCTCGGCGTGTCGATCGCGCTGGTCGGCGCGCTGGGGTACGCGGGAGGCGCGGCCCTGCAGCAGTACGAGGCCGTCCACGGGGGGGCCAACCTCAAGCTCGTCCGCAGGCCCCGCTGGCTGATCGGCGGGGTCATCGGCCTGCTCGGCGCCGGCCTGCACGCCGTGGCGCTGAGCTTCGCCCCGCTCGTGCTGATCCAGCCGGTCAGCGTGGCGACGCTGGTGTTCGCCGTTCCCCTTGCGGCGGTGCTGCACGGCAGACGTCCGCACAAGGCGGAGATCCTCGGCTCGATCGCGGTGGCCGCCGGGCTGCTGGGGCTCATGCTGCTGATCCCGCAGAGCAACACCCGCCCGGTGCTTTCCACCCCGGCGGCGCTGGCCTTCCTGGCGGTGGTGGGCGTGGTGGTCGCGGTGTGCAACTTCGCGGCGCGGCGCGCCAAGGGCGCGTCGAAGGCGCTGCTGCTGTCGGTCGGCGCGGGGTCGGTGACCGCCTCGGTCTCCACGTTCGTCCGCGTCGTGGGCGGGGGGCTGGGCGGCGACCTGTCGCGCCTGGTCCACTGGTTCACGGTCGCGATCCCCGTGCTCCTCGTCTGCGCCATCGTGCTGCTGCAGAGGTCGTACGCGGTGGGGTACTTCGGCATCGCCTACGCCGGGGTGCAGGTGGTGGACCCGATCACCTCGGTGATCGCGGGGGCGGTGCTGCTCGGCGAGCCGCTGCCGACCGGCGTCGGCGACGTCATTCCGGCCGTTCTCTCGGCCGCGGTGCTGATCGCGGGAACGATCACGCTGAGCCGTCTCACGCCCGAGGCCACCCAGGCCGTCACCCCTCCGCACGCCGAACTACCCGTCCCCATCTCCACCCGCGCAGGCGTCCGCTAGAAACTCCATCCCGCCGATGTGCGCCGGCGCTCGGGCTGAGCGGGTCAGGCGGGTGGGCGCCAGGTGAAGACGTCCTGGAACTGGCGCAGGGTGAGGTCGTCGCCGAGGCGTCCGGTCAGGGCCATGGCGGCGTTCCTGGCGCGGACGGCCAGGGGGTTGGACCACCGGGTCACGCGGCAGATGGTGCGCGACCTGCGCATGATGGTGCTGGTGCGGCGCAGCCGGGCCGCGGTGTAGGCGGGGAGGTCGCCCGCGAGGTGGGCCAGGACGACCGCGTCCTCGATCGCCTGGCAGGCGCCCTGGCCGAGGTTCGGGGTCATCGCGTGGGCCGCGTCCCCGAGCAGCGCCACCCTGCCGGAGTGGAAGGCGGGCAGGGGAGCGACCAGGCAGCGGATGTCGTGCCGCAGAATCGTCTCCTCGGGAGCCGCCTCGATCAGCCGGGGAATCGGGTCGTGCCAGTCGCCGAACAGCCTCAGCAGCTCGGCCTTGCGCGTCCCGGCGTCCCCGCCGCCCTTGTCGTGGTGGTTCGCGCTCGTGCCGCTCGGCGGGACGGGGGCGGTGGCGTAGGAGTACACCCGGCCGCCGGCGAGCGGCGTGATGCCGAACACCTGGCCGCGCCCCCACGACTCGCTGCCGCGGAACTCGCCCTCCGGCCGGTCGGCCAGGAGCCGCCAGCTCGTCACACCGGCGTGCACAGCACCGGGGTGCCGGGGGAACAGCGAGCGGCGGACGGCGGAGTCGATGCCGTCGGCCGCCACCACCAGATCGGCCCGCAGGTCGCCGGCGCTGGTGGAGACCCTTCCGTCCTCAGGGCCGACGCCGTGGACGTCGGTGCCCAGGCGCAGCGCGCCGGACGGCAGCCGGCGCGCGAGCAGGTCGACCAGCGTGGCGCGGAGCAGGATCACCGTCGGCTCGCCGAACCGCGCCAGCGCGGCCTCGGCGCTGGTGCGCAGCAACCACCGGCCGTCGGGGGTGCGGATGCCCGCCTCGCCCTGGAACGCCGCCAGCGCGCGCACCTCGTCGCCCACGCCGATCGTGTCCAGGGCCCTGAGCGCGTTGGGCGCGATGGCGAGGCCCGAGCCGACCGGTTCGATCGACGGCGCTCGTTCGCACACCGTGACCGACCAGCCCTTGCGGGCGAGCGCCACGGCGGCGCTCAGGCCGCCGATCCCGCCGCCGATCACTACCGCATGGGACATTTCCCCTCCTTCAACTACACCTGTAGTTACGTTACTACATGTGTAGTCTGGGCCCATGCGCAGGGAGGAACTGATCGCGGAGGCGGCCATAACGCTGCTGGTGGAGCGGGGGATGCGCGGCCTGACGCACCGCGCCGTGGACGAGGCCGCGGGTCTGCCGCTCGGCTCGACGTCCAACCTCGCGCGCACCCGCGCCGCGCTCCTCGCGCTCACCCTCGCCCGGCTGACCGAACTGGAGGAGGGGTACTTCACCGCCGTCCCTCCGGCGACCGACGGGCCTTCGGGCTCCAGTGTGATGGGCTCGCCGGAGGAGCTCGCCGACCTGATGGCGGGCCTGCTCCACCGTCAGCTCACCGAGGGGCGGCGTACGTCGCTCGCCCGCTACGAACTCGCCCTGGAGGCCATCCGCCGTCCTGAACTGCGCCAGGTGTACGACGCGGCGGGGCGCCGTTTCCGCGAGGTGGCCACGGCCGTGCTCGCCGCGGCCGGCTCCCGCGACCCCGTACGGCACGGCGGCCAGCTTGTCGCCTTCGCGGAAGGAGTGCTGTTCGACGCGATCGCGGGCGCCGGAGCCGTCCCCACGCCCGAGGATCTGCGCGCGGGGATGCGGGAGCTGCTCCGCGGCATGCTCGCCTGAGCCCCGGCACAACGTCGGCCCACGGACCCGTACGCATGAGCCCCGGCACGGCGTCGGCCCCGCGGGCGCTCCCGCCTCTGTCGATCTTCGCGTGCCGTCGTTCCCCATGTGGGGCGGCGAGCTGCGGCCCGGGCGGGTCCTCAGGGGCGGTCGAGGGCTTGTTCGAGGCGTTCCCGGTGGGCGGGCCATTCGTCGTCGAGGATGCTGAAATGGACCGTGTCGCGCCAGGTGCCGTCGGGGCGCCGCCGATGCCGGCGCAGCGTGCCCTCGTACACGCCGCCGATGCGCTCGATGGCCCGCTGTGAACGGATGTTGAGGACGTCGGTCTTGAGCAGGACGCGGTTGTGGCCGAGCTTGTCGAAGGCGTGGCCGAGCAGCAGCAACTTGCACTCGGTGTTGACGGCCGTGCGCCAATAGGCTCTTCCGTACCAGGTCCAGCCGATCTCCAGGCTGTCGTCGAATCCCGGCACGTCGCCCAGGGTGGTCGAGCCGATCGGCTCGCCGGTCCGGCGCAGGATGACGGCGAACGGCACGATGCCCGGGTTCTCGATCAAGGACTGCGCGACCCTCAGCATGTCCTGCTCGGTGCGGGGCGTCGCCACCGGCAGCCAGCGCCAGACGTCGTCGTCGCCTCCGCCAGCGGCGTGCAGGCCGGCGATGTGCTCGGGGCCGAGCGGCTCCAGGCGGACGAAACGGCCGGTCAAGGTGGTGGGATCGGGCATTCTCGCGGTCATGCTGTGAAGTGTGGCCGCCGGAGTGGTCTGGCCGACAGGGCCACCGGGGGCGGATTCCCGGAGACCACTTGGCGGCGGGGCGTCTGACTCTAGGCTGAAGGCCGGGACCGGCGGGGCGCGGGCCGTCCGCACGCAGGACGAGGGTCGCGCGCGGCGAGGTCCGGCGAGCGGTCGACAGGCATACCGTCCGGTCGGTACGCTCCAGGCACTGGGACGAGTGGGGAGCGCGATGTCCGCACAGATCGACACCGGCCCGCCGGGTCTGGATCTCGGCCGCCTGCGAGACCATCTCGGCCGGCACGGGCTCGCCGAGGGCGGCCTGGCCGCCGAGGTCATCCACGGAGGCCGGTCGAACCTCACCTATCTCGTGCGCGACGGCGGGCGCCGGTTCGTCGTCCGCCGCCCGCCGCTCGGGCACGTCCTGGCCACGGCGCACGACATGGGCCGGGAGTACCGCGTGATGACCGCGCTCCGCGACACCGGGGTCCCCGTGCCGCGCACGTACCACCTGTGCGAGGACCCCGAGGTGATCGGGGCGCCCTTCTACGTCATGGAGTACGTCGAGGGGGGCCAGCCCCCGGCGACTCCGGCTATCGAGGCCGAGCTGACCGACATCCTGGCCCGGCTGCACGCCCTCGACCCGGCCGCCGTCGGGCTCGCCGACTTCGGCCGCCCCGAGGGCTTCCTGGAGCGCCAGGTCAAGCGGTGGAAGCGGCAGCTCGACGCCTCCCGCAGCCGCGAGATCCCTGGCATCGACGACCTGTACGACCGCCTGGCGGGCGCTGTGCCGCTCACTCAGCGCCACGCGATCGTCCACGGCGACTTCAAGCTGGGCAACACGCTGATCGCCGGCGGCCGGGTGCGGGCCGTGCTCGACTGGGAGATGTCCACCCTCGGCGACCCGCTCACCGACCTGGCCCTGTTCCTGCTGTACGGCGACTTCGCCGCGCTCGACACCGGCGGCCGGCCGGAGGCGGGCACGGCCCTGGTCTCCGCCGCGCCCGCGCTGGCGGAGCGGTACGCGGCCGGCGCGGGCCTGGACGTCACCGGGCTCGGCTGGTACCTGGCCCTGGCCTGCTTCAAGCTCGCGGTGATCGCCGAGGGCATCCACTTCCGCTACACCCAAGGGCTGACCGTCGGAGAGGGCTTCGGCGAGATCGGCGGGCACGTCGCGCCGCTCGCGGCCCACGGGCTGCGCGCGCTCGCGTCCCTGGAAGGCTGAGGTCACGTGCCGCAGATGGACTTCCCGTACGCGCTCACGCCACTGGAGGGCTGATGGACTTCGCCTACGACGACACCACCGAGGACCTGCGCGAACGGCTGCTGGCGTTCATGGACGAATGCGTGTACCCGGCGGAGGAGGCCTTCGAGTGGCAGGCGGCGGAGAGCGGCTGGACCGCTCCGCCCATGCTGGAGGACCTCAAGGACGAGGCGCGCAAGCGGGGCCTGTGGAACCTCTTCCTGCCGGGGGCGCACGGCGCCGGGCTGACCAACCTGCAGTACGCCCCGCTCGCCGAGATCATGGGACGCAGCCCGCGCATCGCCCCGGCGGCCACGAACTGCGCCGCGCCCGACACCGGCAACATGGAGGTCCTCTCCATGTTCGGCAGCGAATGGCAGCGTAAGACCTGGCTCGAGCCGCTGCTCAACGGCGAGATCAGGTCGGCGTTCGCGATGACCGAGCCCGAGGTCGCCTCCTCCGACGCCACCAACATCGCCACCTCCATCGCACGCGACGGTGACGAGTACGTCATCAACGGCCGCAAGTGGTTCGCGTCCGGGGCCATGAACCCGGGCTGCGCCATCTTCATCGTGATGGGCAAGACCTCCGAGGAGGGGCCCGAGCACCGGCGGCAGAGCATGGTGCTCGTGCCCCGCGACACCCCGGGCATCACCGTCAAGCGCGGCATGCACGTCTTCGGCTACACCGACGGCGACCACGGCGGCCACGCCGAGGTGCTGTTCGAGGACGTCCGCGTGCCGGTGGACCACCTGATCGGCGAGGAGGGCGGCGGGTTCGCCATCGCCCAGGCGCGGCTCGGGCCGGGCCGCATCCACCACTGCATGCGCCTGATCGGCATGGCCGAGCGGGCGATCGAGCTGATGTGCCGCCGCGCTCTGTCGCGGGTCGCCTTCGGCAAGCAGGTCGCCCAGCAGGGCGTCGTCCAGGACTGGATCGCCGAGTCGCGGGTCAAGGTGGAGCAACTGCGGCTGCTGGTCCTGAAGACCGCCTGGCTGATGGACACGGTGGGCAACCGGGGCGCGCACACCGAGATCCAGGCCATCAAGATCGCCACACCCCGCGAGGTGGAGTGGATCCTGGACAAGGCCATCCAGGTGCACGGCGCGGGCGGCGTCAGCCAGGACTTCCCGCTGGCCGGCCTGTGGGCGGCGGCCCGCACGCTGCGGCTCGCCGACGGTCCCGACGAGGTGCACAAGCGCTCCCTGGCCCGCCGCGAGCTCAAGAAGCACACCCCGCCCGCCTCTCAGTGACCCGCTGAGTGACCGGCTCACCGACCCGCTGGGCGCCCGGCCGGCTCAGTGACCTGCTGGGCCACCGCCCCACCGCCCCACCGCCCCACCGCCCCACCGACCCACCCACCGACCGACCGACCGGCCGAGCCGACGACGGCTCGGCGACCGACGAAGGGACCTGTCTCAGTGACCGTGGACGAGGCGGCGATCAAGGAACGGGTGCGCGCGTTCCTGTCGCAGAACGACCCGGCCGCGACCGCACCGCCGGACTTCCTGCGGGCGCGGTTCGACGCCGGGCTGGCCTGGGTGCACTTCCCCGAGGGCCTCGGCGGCCTCGGGGCGCGCCGCGAGCTGCAGGCCGTGGTGGAGGCCGAGCTGGCGGGCACCCCGCAGATCGACGTCGGCAAGATGGCCATCGGGCTCGGCATGGCGGCGCCCACGATCCTCGCCTTCGGCACCGAGGAGCAGAAGAAGCGCTTCCTTCGGCCCCTGTGGACCGGCGAGGAGATCTGGTGCCAGCTCTTCAGCGAGCCCGGCGCCGGCTCCGACCTGGCGACCCTGGCCACCCGGGCCGTCCGTGAGGGCGACGAGTGGGTGGTGGACGGGCAGAAGGTCTGGACCTCCGGCGCCCACCACGCCCGCTGGGCCATCATGGTCGCGCGCACCGACCCGGACGTGCCCAAGCACCGGGGCATGACCTACTTCGTGTGCGACATGCACGCCCCCGGCGTCGACGTGCGGCCGCTGCGGCAGATCACCGGCGAGGCCGAGTTCAACGAGGTCTTCCTCACCGGCGTCCGGCTGCCGGACGACCTGCGCCTCGGCGAGGTCGGGGACGGCTGGCGGGTGGCCCAGACGACCCTCATGAACGAGCGCGTCGCCATCGGCGGCTCGCCCGCGCGGCGCGGCGGAGGCGTGGTCGGAGTCGTCGCCGACACCTGGCGGGAGCGTCCTGAGCTGCGCACCCACGACCTGCACCAGCGCCTGCTGCACCTGTGGGTCGAGGCCGAGGTCACCCGGCTGGCCGGGGTGCGGCTGCGTGAACAGCTCGCCGTAGGGACGCCCGGGCCGGAGGGGTCGGGCATGAAGCTCGCCTTCGCCCGCCTCAACCAGGCGCTGTCGGGCCTTGAGGTGGAGATGCTGCGCGAGGAGGGCCTGCTGTACGACGACTGGAGTTTCCGGCGCTCGGAGACGGTGGACTTCTTCGGCCGCGGGCCCGGCTACCGCTACCTGCGCGCCAAGGGCAACTCCATCGAGGGCGGCACCTCCGAGATCCTGCGCAACATCATCGCCGAGCGCGTCCTCGGCCTGCCCTCCGAGCCCCGCGCCGACAAGAACGTGCCCTGGAAGGACCTGCCGCGATGACCGCACGCCCGGCGAACCAGAGGTGGAGAGCGACCCGATGACACTGCTGTACTCCGAGGTCGAGGAGGAGCTGCGGGCGGCCGTCCGCGCCCTGCTGGCCGACCGGCGCCCGCCGTCCGCGGTGCTCGCCCGCGCCGAGAGCGCCCCGGGGCACGACGCCGACCTGTGGAAGGCGCTGGCCCGCGACATCGGCGCCGCCGGGCTGCTCATCCCCGAGGACCTCGGCGGCGCGGGCGCCTCCGCCCGCGAGGCGGCGGTCGTGCTGGAGGAGCTCGGCCGCGCGGTGGCCCCGGTGCC
Source organism: Sphaerisporangium sp. NPDC005288 (assembly GCF_040607475.1). Lineage (NCBI taxonomy): Bacteria > Bacillati > Actinomycetota > Actinomycetes > Streptosporangiales > Streptosporangiaceae > Sphaerisporangium > Sphaerisporangium sp. NPDC005288. The sequence continues at coordinate 156,969 of NZ_JBEXGT010000014.1, forward strand.
CTTCCTGACCAGCGCCGTCATGGCGACCGGCGCCCTGGTGGCCTCCGGCGCCGGCGAGGCTCGCGACCTGCTCGCCTCCCTCGCGACGGGGGAGAGCACGGCCGCGCTCGCCGTCTCGTTCGCCGCCTCGCCGTACCCGCCGGGCCCGGCCTGGGTGCGGGCCGAGCGGGGGAGGCTGACCGGACGGGTCACCGCGGTCGCGGGGGCCGAGGGCGCCGACGTGCTGGTCGTCCCCGCCTCCGGAGCGCTGTACGCGGTCGACGCGGCGGACGCCGTCGTCGAGCCGGTCACCTCGCTCGACCTCACCCGGCCGGTCGCCACCGTGACCTTCGACGGCGCGCCGGGCCGGCCGGTCGCCGCCGGCCTCGCGCCGCTGCGCGCGGGCCTCGCGCTGGGCGCGGGGCTGCTGGCCTCCGAGCAGCTCGGGGTGGCCGAGTGGTGCCTGGCCACGACCCTCGCCTATGTCAAGGAGCGGCACCAGTTCGCCCGGCCGGTCGGCTCGTTCCAGGCGCTGAAGCACCGGCTCGCCGACCTGTGGATGGAGATCGTGCAGGCACGCGCCGCGGCCCGCAACGCCGCCGACGCGCTCGCGACGCGGGCCGGCGCCGGCGACGACCGGCCCACCCGGCCGCAGGTGACCGGCCCCGGGGCGGCCGGCGCCGCGGAGGCCGCCGGGCAGGACGGGCGGGCCCACGACCAGGCCGTCGAGGCCATGGAAGCCATGGAAGCCATGGAAGCCGTGGACACCGGGGAGGCCGTGGACGCCGAGGTGGCCATGGCGGTCGCGGTGGCGCAGGCGTGGTGCGGGCCGGTGGCCGTGCACGCGGCCGAGGAGTGCCTGCAACTGCACGGAGGCATCGGGATGACCTGGGAGCATCCCCTGCACCTGTACCTCAAGCGCGCCAAGGCGGACCAGATCGCGCTCGGCACTCCCGGCGACCACCGCGACGCCCTCGCCCGCCTCGCCGACCTCCCCGCCCCGCTCGCCGTCTGAGCGTTCAGGAGGAGGGCGCCTGAAGCCGCGAAGGCTGGTGGGCGGCTGTCCGTTGACGGTCGCCGGGCGGGGCGCCGTACGGGCGGCGCCGGCCTCGCCGTACCACGACCCGCCGACCCGGCGCCGATCACATCCAGCACACGTCGGATGGGGATCCGCGCCGTGGCCGCCGCATCGGGGATGGCGGGGGAGTTTGTGGGGGTCAGGGGCGCGGGGAGGCGAGGAGGAGGTCGGCGAAGTGGCCGCCGACCTCGGCCACATGTCGGATGGGGATCCGCGCCGTGGCCGCCGCATCGGGGATGGCGGGGGAGTTTGTGGGGGTCAGGGGCGCGGGGAGGGCAGGAGGAGGTCGGCGAAGTGGCCGCCGACCTCGGCCACATGTCGGATGGGGATCCGCGCCGTGGCCGCCGCGTCAGGGGTGGCGGGGGAGTTTGTGGGGGTCAGGGGCGCAGGGAGGCGAGGAGGAGGTCGGCGAAGTGGCCGCCGACCTCGGCGGCCGACAGTGGGCCGTCGGCGTGGTACCAGGTGCCGAGGTGGTGGACCGAGCCGAAGAAGAAGTCGACCACGAGGTCGGCCGGCACGTCGGCGCGGAAAACGCCGACGCGCCTGCCTTGGTCCACCAGGTCGCGGAAGCGTTCGTGGTAGCGGCGCCGCTCCGCCCGCACGGCCTTCTGGGTCTCGGGCGCGAGCTGGTGCATCGACCGGAAGAAGATCTTGGAGTCGTCGAGGTTCTCGATGCTGGTGGCGACCACGTCGGCCGCGGCGGCGTGCACGCGGTCGGCGATCGGCCCGGGCGCGTCCGCGAACCTGTCGAGCCGTTCCATCTGCAGCCGCAGCACGCGGGCGTAGATCTCCTGGAGCAGGTCATCCTTGGAGGTGAAGTAGTGGTACATCGCCCCCTTGGTGACCCCGGCGGCGGCGACGACCTCCTGCACCGACGTGCTCTCGAACCCCTTCTCGGCGAACAGCCGCGTCGCCTCGGCGATCAGCCGCTGCCGTACGGGCTCGTCCGGCCGGACGCCCTCGCCCGGCCTGTCCTGTGTCGTGGTGGCCGGTCGCCGGGCCCCGTTGCGCGCCATCTCGCACGCCTCCCCTGAATCGCGATGACACCCAGCGTACCGACTGGTCGGTCAACTGATGGGGGACATGGCGTCTTCTGGCGTGCTGATTTACCCGGGTCCGGATAACTTCCGCGTCCATGCTGTGTCGCGGGTGTGCTAATTCCGTTACCTTGGGAAAGTTGGAGCCCCGGGTTGGGTACTCCATAACGTAGTCGACTGAGCCCGAAATCGTGGGGGTTTCCGGTGCCCAATGGGTCCATCTACGTGCCGCAGGACGACAAGTTCAAGTGGGGCACACCTTCGGTGATGTACGAGCTCCGGTGGCGCGAGACCAGGTCGGAGCGCCGCCGCCGGCGCCACTTCATGGCGGGAGCGGGCCTCATCCTGTTCACCGCTCTCGCCTTCTACCGCTCCTTCCCGCTGCCCTTCCTCATCGGGCTGCTCGGCGGCGGCGCGGTATGGGTGGTCGACGCCTTCGTCTCCTGGCGGATGTTCGAGGCCACCGCCGTCTGGCGCGGCAAGCGCAGCGGCGCCGTCCGCACCGGCCGCCTGCTGCGGCGCGGGCTCGGCAAGCACGGGTACCGCGTGCTCGACGGGCGCGCCGTGCCGGGCAAGGCGTCCATCGACCACCTGGTGATCGGCCCGGGCGGGGTGTGGATCGTCGACAACGAGGCGTGGCCCCCCGACACCCACATCGCCGCCTACGGCGGCAAGCTCTTCTTCGGTGAGCGGTCGGGCACCTCGGTCGCCAAGGGACTCGTGGACGCCGCCACGACCATGGCCGAGATGCTGTCGCGCGAGTCGGGCATTCCCATCGCGGTGACGCCCCTGCTGGCCGTCCACGGCGGGCGGGTGAAGCCCCCGTTCGTGAGCGCCGAGGGCCTGACGCTGTTCCTGCCTCGTAAGGCGGCGCGGTGGATCCTCGGCGACGCGCACGTCGACCTGTCGCAGGAGCAGGTCGAGGTCCTCGCCCGCACGGCCGCGCGCATCCTGCGGCGCATGTCCTGACGCGGCGCGGCCGCGGCCGGCTTCCCGACCGAGGCGCGGTTCAGGTGGCTTCCGGACCAAGGCGCCGGTCCAGGCGGCTTCCGACCGAGGCGCCGGTTCAGGGGACTTCCACCAGGAGCGGCGTCCGGTGCGGAGGTCCGGGCCGTCTGCGCGGAGGTCCGGGCCGTCTGCGCGGAGGTCCGGGCCGTCTGCTCGGCGAGGCCGGCGGTTAGGCCAGTTCCTCGATGAAGGCGGTGAGCTGGGCGACGTTGCGGCACTCATGCATGGGCACGACGCCGCCGTAGGCGCCCGCAACCGAGTCGCCGGTGTCCCACTGCGCGCGCGGCTCGGGGTTGAGCCAGTACGCGTGCCGGGCGGCGCCCGCGAGCTCCTTCAGCGCCGGCAGCGCCGGAGACTGGTAGTTCGACCGCGCGTCGCCCAGGATCAGCAGGGACGTCTTGGGGGTGATGGCGTCGGCGTACCGTTCGGCGAACCTCTCCAGCGCCCGCCCGTAGTCGCTGCGCCCGAAGCGGGTGATGTCCGCCTCCCGGGTCATCCGCGTGATCGCCTCCACGACGTCGGCGCCGGGCGCGAAGAAGCGGGTGATCTCGTCGGCCGTGTCCACGAACGCGAACGCGCGCACCTTGGCGAACTGCTCGCGCAGCGCGTAGGTCAGCAGCAGCGTGAAGTGCGAGAAGGCCGACACCGAGTCGCTGGCGTCGCACAGCACCACCAGCTCCGGCTTGTGCGGGCGCCGGGGCCGCATGTGGGTCACGACGGGCACGCCGCCGGTGCTCAGCGACGCCCGCACCGTGCGCCGGAAGTCCAGCCGGCCGCGGTCGCCGTGCCTGTGCTTGATCGTCAGGCGGGTGGCCAGGCGCCGCGCCAGCGGGTGCACCTCGCGCCGCAGCCGGGCGAGGTCGGCCTTGGTGATCCGCAGGAAGTCGATCTGGTCCACCGGCGGCCGCACCGCGGACCTGGCGATCCTGTCGATGCCGGACTCCTCGGCGATTCTGCGGCGCACGTCCGCGGCGACGGCCTCCTCGAAGCCGGCGATGCCGTCCGACAGCCGCCGGCGGGCGAGCTTCTCGGCCAGGCCGCTCCGTTCCTGCCCGCGCAGCAGCCCGGCGAGCATCCCGGCCATCAGCGTGCCGGGGGACAGGGCGCGCAGCACCGAGTAGGAGAACCAGTTCTGCCGGCCCGGCGCGGCCTGCTGGCGCCCGAACCGCTCCACCATGGCCCGGACGAACTCCCCGAAGGCCGGGTCGCCGGTGGCGCCCGCGTCGGCGGCCAGCAGCTCGGCCAGCCGCTCGCGCAGCTCGGGTACCTCGGCCCGCTCCAGGTCAGGGCCGTCGCCGCCCGTCCGGGCGGCGGGGCGCGGGCCGCCGGTGACCGGCGGGAACCACAGGTCGAACAGCGTGTCGAAGGCCGGACGGTACGCCGGGCGCTTGACCAGCGTCGCCGCGTACGCCTCGCGCAGCGCCTCGCGATCGGTCATCTCGATCACCTGGAGGGCGCGGGCCGCGTCCAGTCCTTCGGCGGGGGACACCGGCACCCCGGTCCCGCGCAGCGCCGCGAGGAACCGCACATGCCTGTCCAGCAGCGGCGTCACTCGGTGAGCCCCAGTTCCTTCACCGCGCGGGTCTGGTCGGTGGCGTGTTTGAGCACCACGCCCAGCGTCGCGGCCGTCGTGGCCTCGTCCAGGTCCGCGCGTCCGAGCGCGAGCAGCGTCCGCGCCCAGTCGATGGTCTCGGCGATCGACGGCGACTTCTTCAGCTCCAGGGCGCGCAGCGTGGCGACCGTGCGGGCGAGCTGCTCGGCCAGCGAGGCCGCGATGCCGGGCACCTGCGCGAGCACGATGTCCCGCTCGCGATCGGGCGAGGGGTAGTCCAGGTGCAGGTACAGGCAGCGCCGCTTCAGCGCCTCCGACAGCTCGCGCGTCGCGTTGGAGGTCAGCACGACGAACGGCCTGCGGGTCGCGGCGATCGTCCCGAGCTCGGGGATCGTCACCTGGTAGTCGGACAGGATCTCCAGCAGCAGGCCCTCGACCTCGACGTCGGCCTTGTCGATCTCGTCGATGAGCAGAACGGCCGGTCCGGTGCGCCTGATCGCCTTCAGCAGCGGCCGCTCCAGCAGGAACTCCTCGCTGAAGATGTCGTCGTGGGTGTCCTCCCACGCCTGCCCGCCGGCGGCCTGGATGCGCAGGAGCTGCTTCTTGTAGTTCCACTCGTACAGCGCCCGGGCCTCGTCCAGGCCCTCGTAGCACTGCAGCCGGATCAGCTCGGCCCCGGCAGCCTGGGCGACGGCCTTGGCGAGCTGCGTCTTGCCGACCCCGGCCGGGCCCTCGGCCAGCAGCGGCTTGCCCAGCGCGGCGGCGAGGAAGACCGGCGTCGTGACCTCGTCGCCGGCCAGGTAGTCCGCCGCGGCGAGCCGTTCCCCGGCGTCGGCGGGTGAGGCGAACCACGACGTCATCGGCACTCCCGTCATCGACCCGAATGTTGTTCTACTCTAACCGGTCCCACAGGTACGAAGCGGTCCACAAGGTGCGCTAATCTTGAGCTGCGTTCTGCGCCGCTAGCTCAGTTGGTTAGAGCAGCTGACTCTTAATCAGCGGGTCCGGGGTTCGAGTCCCTGGCGGCGCACCACGGCAATGGCCGGTGGCCTGGGCACTCTCACTTGACGGGGGTGCCCATCGTCATTTCCGGCGCCGTGCTGTTCTGGACGCCGTGCTGTTCTGGACGTGAACCTTTCACCGCGAAAGCCTCGCCCTGCTGGGCCGGGGCCACGCGGGCGGCATGGGGGTGAACCGGCGTGGCCGCGGGCGCGTCGGAGCGATCATGCAGATGTCCGATGAGTCGCTCATCGAGGGCATGGCGTCGGGGGACCAGGACGCGACGGCCGTGTTCGTGCGGAGGTTCCACGCGCGGGTGTACGGGCTGGCGCTCGGGGTGGTGGGCGACCCGGGGCTCGCCGAGGAGGTGGCGCAGGACGCCTTCGTGCGGGCCTGGCGGCACGCGGCCACCTACGACGCGCGGCGCGGGCACGGGGCGACCTGGCTGCTGACGATCACCAGGAACGCGGCGGTGGACGCCGTCCGGCACCGCCGCGACCTGCCGGTCGAGCCCGGGGGCATCGCGGCCCGGCCCCCCGCGACCGCCGAGGCGGCCGACCGCGAAGGGGCCGAGCGGCTGTCGCTGGAGCTGGAAGGGCTTCCGCCCGAGCAGAGCAGGCTGGTCGTGCTGGCGGTGGGCTACGGGTTCACGGCCGCGGAGATCGCCGAGCGCGAGGGGATACCGCTGGGGACGGCGAAGACCCGCATCCGGCGCGGCCTGGCCCGGCTGCGCCGGAGCCTCGCGGTTCCCGGCGAGGACCGGCCGCCGGAGGCGGGATGAGGTCGGCCACTTCAGTTCCACGTGGTCGAGCAGGTCGCCGGTCACTTCCGCCGCGCGCCGTCGAGAAGATCGCCGGTCGCTTCACCTCAATGCCGTCGAGCAGGTCGTCGGTCATTTCAGGTCAACGCCGTCGAGCAGGTCGCCGGTCACGTCGCCGGGGGAGGCCGCGCCGCACAGGGTCAGGGCGTTGGCCAGCTCGTTCCGCAGCAGGGTGAGGACCCGTTCGACGCCGGCCCGGCCCGCGACCGCGAGCCCCCACAGCGCGGGCCGCCCGATCGCCACGGCGTCCGCGCCGAGCGCGAGCGCCTTGACGACGTCGGTGCCGCGCCGCACGCCGCCGTCCAGCAGCAGCGGCACCTGTCCGCGTACGGCGTCGGCGACCAGGGGGAGCCGGTCGAGCGAGGCGGGGACGGTGTCGAGCTGGCGGCCGCCGTGGTTGGACACGACGATCGCGTCCACGCCGTGCTCGACGGCGAGACGCGCGTCCGCCGGGTGGAGCACGCCCTTGAGCACGATCGGCAGCGAGGTCGTCCGGCGCAGCCAGTCGAGGTGCCGGAAGGACAGGTCCGGGGACAGCGCGACCTGCCGCACCTCGTCATCCCGGCCCTGCTGACCCTTCTGGACCATGTTCGCGCAGTACATGCCGGGCGGCAGGTCGTGGAAGCCGTTGCGGTCGCCGCGCTCGTTGCGCCCCAGGGCGGGGGAGTCGGCGGTGACGACGAGCGCGCGGCAGCCCGCGTCCTCCGCCCGCCGGACCAGCGACGTGGTGAAGCCCAGGTCCGGCTGGATGTACAGCTGGAACCACAGCTTCGGCCCGCAGGCGGCGATCTCCTCGATCGTGACCGTGGAGAGCATCGCGGCGATCATGATGACGCCGGCCTCGGCGGCGGCGCGGGCGGTGGCGAGCTCGCCGTCGGGGTGGGCCAGCCGGTGGAAGGCCGTCGGCGCGAGCAGGACGGGCATGGACGCGGTCTCGCCCAGCACGGTGACCTCCAGCCGGGGCGGCCCCTGGCCGCGCAGGACGCGCGGCACCAGAGCGCGGCGGCGGAAGGCGGCCTCGTTGGCGGCCACCGTGATCTCGTCCTGGGCGCCGCCCGCGAAGTAGTCGTAGTGCGCCGGGTCGAGCCGGGCGCGGGCGGCCGGTTCGAACTCGCGGAGGTTCACCGGCGGCGTCTCGCGCGTCACAGCGCCGGTGCCGACATGGTCCATGCCGGTTATACGAGTCCCGGCGCTCGCCAAGATTCACAATTAATGTGAAGATTCAACGAATCTCGCGAATCGGTTGTTTTCGTATAACTGGTCCCGGAGATGAGGAGACCCATGATCGTCGCCATCTCGGTCCTGGTCGTGTTCCTGAGCCTGCCGTACTGGCTGCCCCGCACGGTGGTCGCCCTGCGGGTCTGGATCTTCGCCCGCGTCAACGGGGCCGAGGGGATCACCGTGCCCGGCGGCCGGTTAGGCCCGTCCCGGTTCATGGAGCTCTACTCCCACCCCGCCGCGAACGGCCGCAGCAAGGGCGCGGCGCTGTCGGACCTGTTCTGGTACTGGCTGTCCCCGGGCCCCGAGCTGCACCAGGAGCACCTGGAACCCGGGCCGCGCTACGAGGAGGTCGCCCGCTGCACGCGCCGCATCCTGCGGATGCCCAGCCGGACGGCCGACGACCTGGCCGTCCGGAGCGTGGAGGCGGCGCTGCCCGGCCGGATCGGCCTGGTGCGGCTGCGCGACCTGGTCATGCCCGTCTGGGCGGATCTGTACTACCGGGTGGTCTTCGGACGGGAGTGCCCGGAGCAGGTCCGCCGCATGATCGTGGCCAACGCCGACGACGTCGTGACCGCGCTCAAGTGCTCCGGCCTGCGGCACATGCGGCGCAGGCTCCGCCTGACCGACCACCTCGAAAGCGTGCTGGACGAGGTGCCGCACGAGCTGCCCGGCCCGTTCTCCCGCCGGGAGCGGGCGCTGTACCTGCACGGGACGTTCTTCACCACCGCCGTCGTGCAGAGCTCGGAGGCGACGGCGCACGTGCTGATGATGCTCGCGCGGCACCGGGAGATCCAGGAACAGGCGGTGACCGACGAGAAGCTGCTGGCCCACGTCATCGAGGAGACCTTCCGGATCTTCCCCCTCTTCGGGATCGCCCACCGCGTCACCTCGGCCGACATCACGCTGGACGACCCCACGATCCCGGTGATCCCGGCGGGGTCGGTGCTGTGCTTCGACTACCTGCGCTACCAGCGCTCGGGATACCCCGACCCGGACACCTTCGACCCGTGGCGGGAGGAGCGCCCGACCTACATCCCGTTCGGGGTGGCGGCGAACCGCCCCTGCCCCGCCTGGCACCTGGCGCCGCTGACCGTGCAGGGCGTGGTCAGGGAGCTGCTCGGCCGCTACGCGTTCGCGACCTCGGCCGGCCACACCCGGTCGCTGCCGAACCGCGGTCCCTGCCTGGTCACCCCGCGGGCGGCGTCACCGTCGCGGCCGCGCCCGGCCCTCATGGCCGCCATGCGGGTGCGCGACCGCTGGGAGGACGTGGGGCGCAGCGTCGTCCAGCTCTTCCTCGGCACCTTCATGGTCTGGCACGCCCGCCGCCTGCGGCTGTGCGCCCGGTACTTCGCCGCCGAGGAGAGCCGGGCGCAGCCCGCCGGACGACCCGCCGGACGACCCGCCGGATGACCTACGTGCCCGCGGCCGCCGCCCATCGCGGCGTTCGGGTTGTGCGCCGAAGTGGATCAGGTGCAGGGTGTCGGGATGGGCGACACCTATCGGCGATTACGGCGGATGGTCACGCTGACCCTCGTGCTCACCGCCGCGGTCTGGCTGGCGGCGACGACACTGCTGCTCGGCAGCCGGGCGACGATCGCCTCGGCCGCCGAGGAGGCCAACCCCGCGCTGCTGGCCTCCCTGGCCGCCCACGCCGCGCTGTCGGACACCGACCGCGCCGCCTGGCAGAGCTTCCGCGGCGGGGAGGTCAAGCTCACCGGTCCCGGCCGGCGGTACCGGGACGACATCACGACCGCTGGTGAGAACCTCGTCCGCCTCGCCGAGCTGGACACGACCGGGACGGCGGGCCGCCAGGCGCTTCTCGCGGTCAACGGCCAACTGGTGACCTACCAGGGCCTGGTGGAGCAGGCCGACGCCAGTTACCGGCAGGGCGCCGACGACCTCGGGTACGCCTATCTCACCTACTCCTCCAACCTGCTGCACGGCCCCGGCGGGCTTCTGTCGCGCATCGAGGACATGGCGGAACTCAACCGCCGCGCCATCGAGCGGAGCCACACCTCGCCGTGGGTGGACCCCGGCACGCCGCTGGTGGCCCTGCTGGCGGCCGGCGTGCTCCTGGGGCACCTGCTCCGCGTCCAGGTCTTCCTGTCCCGCGCGTTCCGGCGGACGATCAACCCGCCGCTGCTGGCCGCCACCCTGGTCCTGTGCGTTCTGGCGATCTGGACGACCCTCGCCCTGAACGGCGGCCACCAGGCGTTCAGGTCCGCCGAACGGCAGGCACTGCCGGCGCTGAGCCAGGTCTGGCAGACCCAGATCCGGCGGGCGGACCTCGGAACGGCCGCCCTGCGGGCGAACGCCTCCCGCGTCGCCTCCGCCGAACCGGACCTGACGGCCGCCGAGCCCGCCCGGGCGCGGCTCGACACACTGATGGCGCGGGCGCTGGACTCGGGCGGGCTGATGGCGGGCCTGCCGATCGGCGCCGTCGCCGTCGCCGTGCTCGCCACCGCCGGGCTGCGGCTGCGGCTCAACGAGTTCCGAGGCTGAGGAGGCCGGGATGATCAGGCGATTAGGACCGGCGCTGGTGCTCCTCTGCTGCCTGTCGGCCCTCTCCTGCGGCCGGTCCGGCGGCGGCGAGTCGATCTCGGTGCTCGGCCCGTGGACCGGCCAGGAGGAGCAGGCGTTCCGCGCCATGTTCGCCGGCTTCGAGCAGGCCACCGGGATCCACGTCGACTACACCGGCACGCGCGACGCGAGGTCCGTCCTCGGCAGCGAGATCCACAACGGCAATCCCCCCGACCTCGCCGTGCTGGCGACGCCCGGCGAGCTGCGCGACTACGCCGCGGCGGGGGTGCTGCGTCCTGTCGACGACGCGCTGAAGGCGTCCGATCTGCGCGGCCAGTACGGCGCCGGAGTCGGCGACCTCACCGTCGTCCCCGGCCCGACGGGCGAACGGCACTCCTACGCGGTCATCGTCAAGGCGGCTCTGAAGAGCATCATCTGGTACGCCCCCGGGAAGCTGCCCGCGGACGCCCGTATCCGGCTGACCACGCCCGGCCTGACCTGGAAGGAGCTGACCCGGGTCGCGTCCGGCCTGGGGTCCTCCGGCGGGCGGCCCTGGTGCATGGGGGTGGAGGACACCGCCAACTCCGGCTGGCCGGGCACCGACTGGATCGAGGACCTCCTGCTCCACCGGTCGGGGCCGGGGGTGTACGACCAGTGGGTCGCGGGGACGCTGCCGTGGACCTCCGCGCCCGTGAGACAGGCCTGGCAGGCGTTCGGGTCGGTCGTGGCCCAGTCCGGCGACCGCGGACGCATCCTGCTCACCAACTTCGGGCGGGCCGGGACGCGGATGTTCGTCACGCCCCCGGAATGCTTCCTCGACCACCAGGGGTCGTTCATCACGGCGTTCTACGGCCAGGCCCTCGGCAGGGGGAACGCCTCGCCGGGTCCGGAGCCCGACTTCGACTTCATCCCCTTCCCTTCGGGTGACGAGCGGAACGGATCCCCCGCCGACGGCGAGGACGGCGACGGGCAGGGGGATGGGCAGGGCGACGGCGGGCGAAGCGGTGCGGGCCAGGGACGGGCGGAGGAGGTGGCGGCGGACCTGCTCGGCATGTTCCGCGACACCCCCGCCGCCCGCAGGTTCCTCGCCCATCTGACGACGCGAGCCGCCCAGGAGACGTGGATCCGGCGCCCGGCGAGCGGCGCGATCTCGCTCAACCGGTCGGTCCCGGTCGACGCCTATCCCGACGCCCTCTCCCGCCGGATCGCCGAGACGCTCACCGCCGCCGGCGCCGTGCGCTTCGACGCCTCCGACTCCATGCCGCAGACCATGGCCGCCGCCTTCGACCACGCGGTCCTGGCCTACATCGCCGACCCGGGGCGGCTGGACGCCCTCCTCGCCGACCTCGACCAAGTGCGCCGAGCGCCCCACTGACCACGCCTCCTCGGCGGGGGCCGGCTCAGCGCGGGGACGCGGCGGACGGGCAGGTGGGGCGGTAAGGGAGGCCAGGGAGCTGGGCGGCCCATTCTCCGGGCGTCAGGTCGCGGCCCGCGCGGGCGCAGGCGGCCGCCGCCAGCGCATCGGGCGCGATGGGCTGGACCGCGAAGCCGCCCTGGTCGTCCAGGACCATCAGCCGGCGCCCGTCGGCGGAGAAGGCGACCTCCCTGACGGCGTTGATCCGCTCGACGACGGGGCGGCCGAGCAGCACCCCGGTCGCGCGGTCCCACAGGGCCACCGAACCCGTTCGGCCTCCCTGCACCGTGGCGATCAGGCGACCGTCCGGGCTGGCCGCGACGGCGGTCACATCGCGCGTGGGCCCCTGCAGGATCAGCTTCGCCGGGCCGCCGGAACCGGGCGTCCACAGCGTCAGCCGCCCCTCGGCGTCGCCGAGCGCGTACAGGGCGCCGCCCCCGGTGAGCCGGGTCTGGCGGGCGTCGTCCCCCAGGGTGACGGGCCCCGCCGGGCGGCCGGTCGCGACGTCGACGGCGCGGGCGTCCTCGGCGCGCAGCACGACGGCCCTGCCGTCCGGCGTGAAGCCGATCTCGGCCGCCGATTGGCGGTCCAGCCGCCACAGCCGTCGGCCGTCGCGCAGGTCCCACAGCATGATCTGGTCACCGGTCCGCGGCTCACCGGTACGCACCAGGGCGGCCAGGTGGCGGCCGTCGGGGGCGAACGCCATCGCGTCCGGGTAGGACGCAAGCCCGGTCAGCCGGGCGCGGCGGGCCCGGGTGGCGGTGTCCCAGACGGTGATCCCGGAATCGTCGGGGTCGTCGCCGCCCACCGCGAGAAGCCGCCCGTCCCGGCTGAAGGCGGTGCCGAGGGTGTAGAGCCCTCCGGGGCGCGTCGAGAACAGCCGCCGGCCGGCGGGTCCGCCGGTGTCGGCCCGGGCGAGGCCGAACTCTCCCGTGGCCGAATCGCGGTAGGCCAGCATCCGCGCGTCGGAGCTCATCGCGGCCCAGTGACCGGTGGTGGCGCCGGACAGACCTGTCAGGTCCAGGCTGACGACGGTGTCGCCGTCCAGGTAGCGCAGCGTGCGCCCGTCGGGATCGAACGCGAGCCGGGCCCCGTCCGTCGCGACCACGTGCTCCATGACCAGGGCGCGGTCCGCGACCCGGTAGACCTGGACGCCGGCCGGGGCGACCGAGGCGAGCAGCGTCCCGTCATGGGAGAAGCGCAGATCGCCTCCGTTCCAGCCCTCCATGATCAGGTCGTGCTGCGCGCCCGTCACCGGGTCGTGAAGGCCGATGGCGCCGTTGTTCCCTATCGCGAGCGTCCGGCCGTCCTCGCTGAGCGCCGGCCGGTACCAGCACTGCGGGCACGAGGCCATCAGGGTGGTGCCCCGCCCGCCCGGCACCGTGGTGCGAACGACGGGAGTGCTCTGCGGGCCCGCGCTGATCACGGCCGTGCCGTCGGGGGTGGCGATCGCGCCGCAGCACATCCCGCCCGCCGACGTGCGGCCGGTGGCGGTGTTCCACACCGTCTCGCCCTCGCCGAGCGAGACGGCCAGCAGGTGCTCGGACCGGCCGTAGGTCAGGGTGACGCCCAGGTGGGTGCTCGCGGCGCCGAGCGGGTAGGTATGGGGGAGCGCGTGCCCGGTCCGCAGATCCCACAGCCGTACGTCGCGTCCCTCGATGGCGACCGCGAGCACCCTGCCGCGCGGGCTGACCGCGGCGTCCATGATCCGCCCGTCGGCCTCGCCGATCTTGACGACCGCGCCGGCCGGGGCGCCGGTGCGGACGTCCGAGGCCCGGGCCACGCCGCGCGAGATGCTGACCAGCACCCGGCCGTCGTCGCTGAGGCGGCGGACCGCGTCCGCGGCCGGGTCCTGGAAGACCCGCACCTCGCGCTGGGCGAGCGAGCCGGTCAGCGCGGCCCTCGCCTCGGGAACCGGGCTGAGCTTCCAGGCCGCCACGCTGAGCAGCATCGCCTGCACGGGATCGGTGCCGCGCAGCCCTTCGGAGACCACGGCGATCCGGCGTGCCTCGGCCTCGTCGCGCTGGGCCGCGGCCACTCTGATCTGCCACACCGCGACCGTGGTCGCCGCCAGGGCGATGACGAGCAGCACGGCCATCACGGCCGTCACGACTCTGCCGCGCCGGGCCCTGCGCCGGGTCAGCGCCGCCCCCGCGTCCAGGAAGTCGCGTTCGACGGGAGTGAGGGTGATGTGGCGGCGACCGGTGGCCGCCCAGCCCAGCGCGCGCTCCAGGGACCCGCCCTGCATCAGCTCGCCCTCCTTGCGCCCCTGCAGGTGCCACCGCCGCGCGGCCGTGGCGATCTCACGGTGCGCGGGCAGGCCGTCGCGGTCGGCCCTGACCCAGCCGCGCATGCGCGGCCAGGCGTGCGGCAGGGCGGGACGGGTGAAGGCCACCTCCTCGGCGCCCGCGCGCACCAGATAGGAGAACGCGCCCAGCACGCGCTCGACCGCCTCGGCCTCCGGAGCCGGACGCCCGCCGATGATCTCCTCGCGCGGGACCCGCCGCGCGAGGAGCTCGCCGTCGTCGCCGACGGTGACCAGGCGCAGGAAGATCTCCGGGACGAGCTCGCGGTCGGCCGGGCTGAGCGTCTCGTAGGTCTCCTCGGCGATGGTGCCGAGCGAGGGGTCCCCGGCAGGCCGCCGGGACATGCCGCCGGCGGTGCGCGTGCCCTCCACCAGCAGCCGGGCCATGTCCAGCCGCCCGTCCCCGCTGACCAGCGCGAGCAACAGCTCGGGCGCGGTCGGCCGGGCGGTGGGGTCCTTGGCCAGGGCGGCGCCCACCAGCCCGCGCAGCGACGGAGGGAGCACGTCCAGGTCGGGATGGATCGACAGGACCCGGTGCATGACCGCGCCGATGTTGTCGGCCATGAACGGATCGGCGCCGGTCGCGGCGAACAGCACGATCGCCCCCCAGGCGAACACGTCGGCCGGCATCCCGGCGCGCGTCCCCCCGAACACCTCCGGCGCCATGTACGTCGGGGTGCCGGCGGTCTGGCCGGTGGCGGTCAGCGACATGTCCAGGGTGCGGGCGATGCCGAAGTCGATGACCCGGGGCCCGTCCGGGCCGAGCAGCACGTTGTCCGGCTTGAGGTCGCGGTGCACGACGCCCGCCTCGTGGATCGCCGCCAGCGCCGTGGCGATCGCGGTGGCCAGCCGGTGCAGGTCGCCCCCGGCGAACCGGCGGCCCCGGGCGAGGGCCCTGCGCAGGTCGGGGCCCTCGACGTACTCACTGACGATGTAGGGCCGCTCGCCCGCGATGTCGGCCGCCAGCACGCGGGCGGTGCAGAACGAGGCGACCCGCTGCGCCGCGGCCGTCTCCCTGCGCATCCGCTCGCGCGAGTCCGCGTCGTCGGCGGAGTGGCCGTGCAGCACCTTGATCGCCACCCGGGAGCCCTCGGCGTCGTAGGCCTCGTACACCACGCCCTGCCCGCCCGCCCCGAGCCGGCCGGCCAGCCAGTATCCGCCCACCCTCTGCGGATCGCCGTTCACGAGCCCCTGCGCCATGGTGTCCTCTCGCCGTCCGTACAGGGCGTTGGACGCGTCGCATCGCGACGTGGTTCGCCGCCTTCGCAGCAGGTGCGCTGTGGGGTGTCTGACCTGCGCCGATAGAGTGTGGTTTGTACGCCCGGCGGGAACGCGGAACCGGGGCACGACCGCCCGCGGGACCGGATCGCGCCAGAGCACCGACCAGGCGCGGGCGTCCTCGCGCAGCAGAGCAAGGGAGCGGGCCACGCTCGAAGACCGCAGGCACGTCCCTCATGTCCCGCCGACGGCCGGCACCGGGCGGGACGTGCTGATCGGCGCGGCCCTGAGCCGGGCGGTGCGTGACATGGACGCCTACTCGGGGGCGGTCTACCTGCCCGACGACGAGGGGCGGCACCTGGCGGCGACCGTGATCTGCGGCGCCCCTCCCGCGATCTTCACCATGCCCGACCGGATGTCGGTGGACGGGCCGTACGCCACGGCGATGGCCTACCGCACCGGGCGGCCGGTGAGCGTGGGCGCCACGGACGCGAGCTTCCCCGCCGCGCGGCTGCTGCCGCTGGTCCCCTTCGCCTACTCGGTGGTCGCGGTCCCGCTCATCGCCGAGGAGGGCCCGATCGGGACGCTCACCGTGGCGTGGGTGCCTCCTCGCCGGCATGGGCTCCCCGACGCCGAGATGCTCCGCCTGAGGGGCATGGGCGCCTCGCTGAGCCGCGACCTGGCCCGCCTGGGCGAGCGGGGCGCGTCCATCAGGGCCAACCGCCCCCCGGTGGTCATGCCGCTGTACGACGGCGTCGCACAGGAGCGGGAGTGGGGCCTGCCCGGCATCCCCGGCTCGTTCGGCATGTCGCTGATGTACCAGGTGTACAAGCTCTCGGCGATGCTGAACGAGGCCAGGGGCCTGCCGGAGATCATCCACGCGGCCGAGCAGCGGGTGATGGCGCCCTTCGGCGCCTGCTGCTTCGCCCTGGCCACGATCGCGGAGGGCCGGCTGCGGCTGGCCGGGCAGACGGGCTGCCAGATGGATCTGACGGAGGAGATCCACGACGTCCCCCTCACCCGGTCCACTCCTTACACCGACGTGATCCGCAACCGCGACCCGCTGTTCTTCACCGGTGACGAC
Organism: Sphaerisporangium sp. NPDC005288; assembly: GCF_040607475.1. Taxonomy (NCBI): domain Bacteria; kingdom Bacillati; phylum Actinomycetota; class Actinomycetes; order Streptosporangiales; family Streptosporangiaceae; genus Sphaerisporangium; species Sphaerisporangium sp. NPDC005288. Next base: position 173,204 of record NZ_JBEXGT010000014.1, read on the forward strand.
GTCCTGAGCTCCGACTATCCGTCCACGACCGCCGGCGGCCTGCAGTCCCTTGCCGTGCTGCCGATCGGCCCGAGCGCCGCGCCGGTCGGCACCTTCATCCTCGGTTTCGACCGGCCCCGGCGGTTCGGGGCCGGTGAGCGCGCCGTCCTGCTGATGATGACCAGTCAACTCGGCCTGGCGGCGGAGCGGGCGCGGCTCGGCGAGAACGAGCGGGCCCTGGCCCAGGGGCTGCAGAAGAGGCTGCTGCCGCGCACGCTGGCCGAGCTGCCGCAGGTGGTCACGACCGCCCGCTACCTGTCGGCCCCCACCTCCGCCGGGGTCGGCGGCGACTGGTACGACGCCTTCTGCCTCCCCGGCGGCCGCATCGCCCTGATCGTGGGCGACGTCGAGGGGCACAACATCGACAGCGCCGTGATCATGGGCCAGCTGCGCAGCGCGTTGCGCGCCTACGCGGCCGAGGGGCACAGCCCGGCCGGGGTGCTCGCCAGATCCAGCGACCTGCTCGCCGACCTCGACACCGACCTGCTGGCCACCTGCTGCGTCGTGCGCATCGACCCGGAGACCGGCGTCGCGGAGGTGGCGCTCGCCGGCCACCCCGTGCCGCTGGTCTGCGGGCCGGACGGCGTGGTCACGGTGCCCGACGTCCCCCCCAACGTGCCGCTGGGGGTCCCGCTCGACGGGGCGCACCGCACGGCCGAGATCCCCCTGACCCAGGGCTCGCTGCTGATGCTCTACACCGACGGCCTCGCGCAGTCGGCCACCGGCGACCCGGTGCTCGGGGCCCGCGACCTGCTCGCATCGGTCGAGGAGCCCGGTGACGCCTCCCTGGAGCGGCTCGCCGACCGTCTCATCGCCGTCGCGCCGGACCACGAGGTGCGCCGCGACGACATCGCCGTCCTGCTCGCCCGCTACGAGGGCGACCCGTGCGGCGAGCGCCGCCGCATCGACCGCATGGCCATCCAGCGGCACGATCTGCAGGGCGTCGGGGCCGCCCGCAGGTTCGTCCGGCGCCACCTGCGCGAATGGGGCCTGGACGAGCTGTCCGACGACCTGGAGGTGATGGCCTCGGAGATGGTGACCAACGCGCTGATCCACGCCGACAGCGACGTGGAGGTGCGGCTGCGCGAGTACCCCGACCGAGTCCACCTGGAGGTCCGCGACACCGACCCCCACCCCGCCGTGCCCGCGCCGATCACCGCCTCCGAGGAGACCAACGCGGTCGCCGAGCACGGCCGCGGCCTGATCATCGTCGGGCGGCTCGCCACGACGTGGGGCAACTCGCCGAGCGGCCGCGGCAAGACGGTCTGGCTGGACCTGGACACCGGTCACGGGTCCGGGTCGCCATGTTTCGGGCCGCGGAGGCGGGTAGGGCCGGATGCGGCAGATGATGATCGCCGGCAGGTGACCCGGCCAGGGGGAGAGGGGGCGCGGTCGTGAACGCACGTGACCCGCATTCACGGTTCGAGGACGAGGGGATCCCCGACCTGCAGGACGGCACCCCGCAGCAGCAGTGGGCGGTCGATCCCCAGGAGGCGCCGCTGCCGGGGGACCGGCCGATCGGGGTGGACGACTTCGGCACCACGATGGAGGAGCAGAGCCAGGGCGAGTCCCTGGAGGGCCGGTTGCGGCGCGAGGTCCCCGAAGAGGAGCCGGTGTTCGGCGTCGGCGAGCAGGAGGCCGCGACGGGCACGCGAGGCGTGGACGAGCGCGGCCTGGACGAGCGCGGTCTGGATCCGGAGATCCCCGACGGCCCGCCGTCCGATGAGGACGCCGAGAACGGCCTCGGGGTCGGCTCCGACCTCGACACGCGCTTCGAGCCCGACGACGACCTCGACGACGACTGGTCCGCCCAGCCCGAGGAGCCGTCCGGGACGGTGTGGGACGAGCCGCGGCGCGCGGGCCGCCTGGTCGAGCCGGACGAGGGCGTCCGGGGCGACACCGAGGCCGAGCTGATCGCGGAGGAGGTGGGCCCGGACGGCGGCGGCTACACCGCCGAGGAGGCCGCGATGCGGGTGGAGCCCGAGTGACCCCCCACCGGCCCGGGTCCGAACCAGGACGAGCACCGGACGTGGTGCACTAGGGGAGAAGGCGGTGCCTTCTCGCCCAGGGCTGGGTCATTCGAAGTCGTCCGGGTTGAGTTCCTTGAGGCGTTCCCGTTCGGCGTCGCTGATCTCCGTCTCGCCCTCGCTCGCGCGAGAGCCGAAGGGCATCCCATGCGGGACGCCGCCGGCCGCCGCGGAGCCTTCCTCGGCGGGTGTGGACGGCGCGCCGGACGCCCCGCCGGTGTCGCGCTCGACGTGCCCGGACTCCTCCTGCTCGAGGTGCCCGGACCGCTCCTTGCCGGATGATGTGCTCATGTCGTCCCCCGTACATCCACGGCGGGCTCCGGCCCTTTTCCGGCCGGGACGACTGCCGGCGTCGCCGCCGTGGACCCTGTGTGCCGGGCGGGCGCGGTGCGGGCCGTGGAATCGTCGCGTGAACCCCCTCTTTGCCTACCCCCGGGACGCGCGGCTACACTGCGCAGCCCCTTCTACCTGCGGTTTCATCGCCAGAGGCCAGCGGTTGGCGCCTCCAGGGCAGGGTAGAGGCCGACCCTGGGACGCTCCGGTCCTGCTGGAGGAGGAGCCATGATGGCAGCCCGTGCCGAGGCGAGGACGTCCGCGCGCCGGCCATGGGTGCGCATTCTGCTGACCGGGCTGGTGCTGTGGCTGCTGACGGTGGCGATCACCTTCCTCACCGGGAACCCGAACCTGATCCCCACCCTCGTGCTGCTCGGCAGCTTCCTGGTGCCGGTGACCTTCGTCGTGTGGGCCTTCGAGCGCCGTGACACCGGGGAGCTGACCCCGACGCTGGTGTTCAGCACCTTCCTCACCGGGGGTGTGCTCGGCGTGCTCGGGGCCTCGGTGCTGGAGTCCTACCTGCTGCGCCCCTCGGCATGGCTGTTCGCGGGGGTCGGGTTGATCGAGGAGGCCGTGAAGCTGTTCGCCCTCGCCTTCCTCACCCGCCGCCTGGCCGTCAAGTCCGTGCGGGACGGCATGATCCTCGGCGCGGCGGTCGGGTTCGGGTTCGCCGCCTTCGAGTCGGCCGGGTACGCCTTCACCGCGCTGTTCACGGTCAAGGGATTGTCGCTGATGCAGCTCGTGCAGACCGAGGTGCTGCGTGGGCTGCTCGCCCCCGTCGGGCACGGGCTGTGGACGGCGATCCTCGGCGGCGTGCTGTTCAGCGCGAGCACCAGGGACCACTTCCTGATCACCGGCCGACTGGTGCTCACCTACCTGGGCGTCTCGGCGCTGCACGCGCTGTGGGACTCGATGCACTCCATCGCCCTGATCGTCACGCTGGTGCTCACCAGCACGCCCGGCGAGCTGGTGCTGCTCACCCGGGGCTTCATCCCCGACCCGAGCGAGGCGCAGTTGCGGTCGTTCACCATCGTGTACTGGGCCGGTCTGGCCGTGGTGGCGCTGGCCGGCGTCGGCTGGCTGCTCGGCCTGTGGCGCTCGACCCGCCGCCCGGGCCGCGTCCCGCCGGCCTTCCGCGTCCCCACGGGGTCTCCGCCGAGATGACCCGCTCACCGGAGCGGCGCGCCGGCGCCTGATACGGTCGGTCGCGTGATGGAACGGCGCGACGGCACGGCGGAGATGCTGGTCCGCCTGCTCGACGACGCCCATTTCGCCGCCCTGGAACAGATTCCGGCCCTGGTGGCCGAGCACGCCGCGCGCGCGGGTTTGCACGACGTGCGCATCTATCTGGCCGACCTGCAGCAGAACGTGCTGCGCCCGCTCACCGCCCTCGACGAGATCGCCGCCAAGGACAAGGCCGATACCGGCGACACGGCCGGCGGGCAGATGTTCGCCGGCGAGCCGGGCACCGAGGAGGTCACCGAGCTGAGCGTCGAGGGGACGCTGGCGGGCCGGGTCTTCCAGGAGACGCGGATACTGTCGTCCGCCGCGCCCGGCGGCGGCACGATCCTCTGGGTGCCCATGCTGGACGGCGTCGAGCGTCTCGGGGTGTTCCGGGCCGCCACGCGCGATCCCCAGGACGCCCCGTCTCACGGTGAAGAGGTCACGGACGCCGCCGCCGAGGAGATCCCGCGCGAGACCGGGTTCGCCTACCGCGAGGCCGTCGAGTCCCTGGCGTCGCTGGTCGCGCTCCTGGTGATCAGCAAGCGGCCCTACAGCGACTCCTACGCCCGGCTGGTGCGGAGGAAGCCGATGAACGTGGCCGCCGAGATGCAGTGGAACCTCACGCCGCCGCTCACGTTCGCCAACGAGACCATGGTGATCGGCGCCGTCCTGGAGCCCGCGTACGAGATCGGCGGCGACGCGTTCGACTACGCCATCGCGGGCGACGTCGTGCACCTGGCCATCTTCGACGCGATGGGCCATGACACCTCCGCCGGGCTCACCGCCAACCTTGCCGTGGCCGCCTGCCGCAACCACCGCCGCCAGGGCGCGGGGCTCGTCGAGACCAGCGAGAACGTCGAGCGCGTCCTGATCGAGGAGTTCGGCAGGGGCGTCCGCTTCGTCACCGCGATCATGGCGCATCTCGACCTGACGACCGGCCTGCTGACGTGGGTCAACCGGGGGCACCACCCTCCTGTGGTGATCAGGGACGGACGCTGGACCTCCACCCTGGAGTGCCCGCCGTCCCACCCTCTCGGCCTTGACCTCGGCATTCCCGTCACCCTGTGCCGGGAGCAGCTGGAGCCGGGCGACCGGCTGCTGCTCTACACCGACGGCATCACCGAGGCCCGCAACCGGCACGGGCAGGAGTTCGGGTTGCACCACTTCGTCGACTTCATCATCCGGCACAACGCCGCCGGCCTCGCCGTCCCCGAGACCCTGCGCCGCCTGATCCGCAACGTGCTCGACTACCACAGCGGCGAGTTGCAGGACGACGCCACGGTGCTGCTGGCCGAATGGCGCGGCGGCGGCGCCCGCCGGCTCGTACCGCGCGCCTGACAGGCGCCCACCGGCCGCACCGCGCGTTCGAGCGCCGCGGCCGGGGCGCGCGGCAGGTCAGCGGGTGCCGATGAGGCGCTCGGCGAACCAGTCGATGGTGCGGCGCAGCCCGGTGGTCACCTCCACCTCCGGCCGCCAGCCGAGGCGCTCGGCCGCCAGCGAGGTGTCCGGGCGCCGGACGCCGGGGTCGTCCACCGGCCGGTCGACGAAGTCGATCGGCGAGGAGGAACCCGCCAGGTCGCGGATGGTCCGGGCCAGTTCCAGCACGGACATCTCCGTGGGGTTGCCGATGTTGACCGGTCCGGCGAAGTCGCTGTCGGCCAGGGTGAGGATGCCCTCCACCGTGTCGTCCACGTAGCAGACCGAACGGGTCTGCCGTCCGTCCCCGGCCACGGTGATCGGCTCGCCGGTGAGGGCCTGGCGGATGAACGTGGGGATGGCCCGGCCGTCGTGGGGCCGCATGCGGGGGCCGTAGGTGTTGAAGATGCGCACGATGGCGGTGTCGGTGCCGTAGGAGTTGCGGTAGGCCGTGGTGAGCGACTCGGAGAAGCGTTTGGCCTCGTCGTACACGCTGCGCGGGCCGACCGGGTTGACGTTGCCCCAGTACGTCTCGCGTTGCGGGTGTTCCAGGGGGTCGCCGTACACCTCGCTGGTGGAGGCCAGCACGAACCGGGCGCCCTTCTCCCGGGCGAGGCCGAGGGCGTGCAGGGTGCCGAGGCTGCCCACCTTGAGCGTCTCGATCGGATGGCGCAGGTAGTCGATGGGCGAGGCCGCAGAGGCGAAGTGCAGCACCTGGTCCACCTGGCCGCTCACGTGGACGAACTCGGTCAGATCGCACTCCACCAGCCGGAACGCGGGGCGTTCCAGCAGGTGCGCGACGTTCTCCGGGGAGCCGGTCAGGAAGTTGTCCATGCACACGACGGCGTCACCCCGCTCCAGGAGCCGCTCACACAGATAGGAGCCGAGGAATCCGGCGCCTCCGGTCACGACGGTTCTCACCATGGATGTCCCTTCAGCAAGGTCGCGATGGCGTCGAGGACGTCCCGGACGTTGATGCGCAGCAGGCCCGGGTCGGGCGTGCCGCCGTGCGGATCCCCGGACCGGCCGGCCCACAGCGGGATGTGCGGCCCGCCCTCGGGCGGCCCCCACAGCCGGGGCGGCGTCGGCCCGAAGAGCACGACCGACGGGGTGGCGTACGCGGTGGCCAGGTGCGCCACGCCGGTGTCGCCGCAGACCACCAGGCGCGCCGACGCGACCAGGGCCGCCAGGTCGCCGATGTTCGTACGGCCGGCCACGACCCGCCGCTCCGGGATCCCGGCGAGGGCCGCGACCCGCAGGGCCAGGTCCCGTTCCGCGTCACCCCCGGTGATGAGCACCCGGTGCCCGGCCCGGTGCAGCCATGCCGCGACCTCGGCGAACCGGTCCGGGGGCCACCGCCTGGCCGGGAAGGCCGCCCCGGGATGGACCACCGCGTACCCGTCCGCCTCGTCCGGGCGCACCATCGGAGGGCGGGACGGCGGGGGGAGCGCCAGGTCGCCCGGGTCGGCGGGCAGGCCGTACCAGCCGAGCAGGGCGCACCACCGGACCACCTCGTGGACGTCGTGCCGCCACGGCGGGCCCTGCACCTGCGGCAGGTCGGGGTGGGCGTGGCAGAGCAGGCGTCCAGGGGAGGTCGCGAGCAGCGCGGCGGTGCTCTGCGGGCCGCTGCCGTGCAGGTTGACGGCGATGTCGGGCGCGCGGACGGGGACCGGGCCGGTGCCGGAGACGTCCACTGAATCGTCCACGGCGTCGATCGTGCGCACCAGCTCCGCCAGCGGCGCGGGCGTCGCCAGGACGATGCGATGCCCGGGGTAGGCGCGCCGCAGCCCGCGCAGGGCGGGCACCGCCGTGAGCAGATCACCCAGTCCCAGCCCGCGCAGGGCCACCAGCACCGGTGCCATCCCGCCCGCCGCTCAGGGCCAGGAGGTCTCGGTGGAGGAGCAGACGACCAGCTCGCGCAGCTCGCAGCCCGCTGGCCGGGTCAGGGCGAACACCACGGTGGCGGCCACCTCCTCGGGGTCGTTCAGCCGGGCGTCCGGCCCCGGCTTGTACTGCTCGTCGCGGTCGTCGAAGAAGTGGGTGTGCATGCCGCCGGGCACCAGCAGCGTGACGCCGACCTCCCCGGCCAGCTCGGCGGCGAGCGCCCGGGTGAAGCCGACGACGCCGAACTTGGCGGCGCAGTAGGCCGTCGCGTCGCTCACGGCGCGCAGGCCGAGGGTGGAGGCGACGGTCACCACGCGGCCCTTCGAGCGCCGCAGGTGCGGCAGGGCGGCCCGCACGACCGAGGCGGTGCCGAGCAGGTTGACCGCGATGACCCGCTCCCAGCGGTCGGCGGCCACGTCCGAGAGCCGCCCGCAGGCGTCGATGCCGGCCGCCGTGAAGACCCCGTCGATGCCGCCGGCCCGCTCGGCCAGCTCGCCGACCGCGCGCTCCGCCTGCGCGCGGTCGGCGAGGTCGGCGATCGCGTGGTCGACGCCGCTGTCGGGGGCGTTGACGTCCACGACCAGCGGCCGCCCGCCCGCCTTGGCGACGGCCTCGGCGGTCGCGCGTCCGAGCCCGGACGCCCCTCCGGTGATCAAGATGTTTCCCAGCACCAGGTCCTCCTCGATGATCGGGTCGTTCGGGCTCTAGGAGGCCGCGCGCACGGCGGCGATGAGGCCGGTGGTGGAGCGGCCGGGGACCAGGGGAAGGATCACGATCTCGCCGCCGGCGCGGTGCACGGCGGCGGCTTCGGGCAGGTCGTGCCCCCGGTAGTCACCGCCCTTGACCCACACGGCGGGCCGCAGGCGCTCGATGGCGGCGACCGGGGTCTCCTCGTCGAAGACCAGGACGGCGTCCACGCACCCCAGGGCCCGCAGCACCTCCACGCGGTCGGTCTCGGCGACCACCGGCCGGTCCGGGCCCTTCACCCGCCTGATCGACGCGTCGGAGTTCAGGCAGACGACCAGCGCGTCGCCGAGGGCGCGGGCGCGGCGCAGCAGGCTGACGTGCCCGGCGTGCAGCAGGTCGAAGCAGCCGCCGGTGGCGACGACCGTCCCGCCCGCCGCCCGCACCCGCGCCGCCACCGCCTCGGCCTCCATCCCGGCCTCGCCGGCGGCCACGGTCATGCGGACCCGAGGGGCCGGGAGGCGGATCGCCGACGCGCCGCCCTGTCCGACGAAAGCGGTGGCGGCGGCGACCGCGGCCGTGACCGCCTCCCGGACCGTCGCGCCATCCGCCATGGCGGCCGCCGCGGCCGCCGCGAACCTGTCGCCGGCCCCGCAGGAGTCCTGGCCGGTGACCGTCCTGGGCGAGGGCACCTGGACGGCCGGTCCGCCGCGCGCGGCCAGCACCGCGCCCCTGCCGCTCAGCGTCACGGCAACCGCCGCCGCCCCGAACCGCTCGGCCAGGTCGCGCGCGGCCTGCCCGGGCGAGGAGTACGGCCGCTCGCACAGGACGCGGGACTCGGCCTCGCTCGGCGTGACCAGCGCGCATCCCCGCGCCGGAGGGCCGCCGCGCGGGTGGGGGTCCCAGATGACGGGCGCGGCCAGGGTGGACAGGACGTCCCTGTACAGATCGGTGACCCCGCGCCCGTAGTCGGACGCCAGCACGGCACGCGCCCCCCGCAGCACGGCGGCGACGCGGTCATCCGGCAGGTCACCCAGCAGGTCATCCGGCAGATCGTGTGGCAGGTCGTGCGGCGTGGCGGCGACGCGGCCGCCCAGCGGGTCACGAAGCACGGCGGCGACGCGGCCGTCCGGCGCGCCGGCCTCGGCGGGACGGCAGGGCGCGCGGCCGTCGCCCGTGTCCAGCCTGACCATGGTCTGGCCGCGGCCCCGCACCCGCGTCTTGCACGGGGTGGCGCCGCGCAGCGGCAGCGGCAGCACCTCGACGTGGCCGGCGAGCAGACCCCTCAGACGGCGGCCCGCCGGGTCGTCGCCGATCGCGGTGACCAGGACGACCTCGGCGCCGTCGCGGGCGGCGAGCAGGGCGGCCAGCCCGGCGCCGCCGGGCCTGGCGTGCTCGGCGGTCACCTCGACGACCGGCGCCGGCGCGTCCGGGCAGAGCCGCTCCACCTCGCCCTCGATGTCCACGTCCAGCAGCGAGTCGCCGATGACGACGATGGGACCCCGGCTCACGCGCACGCCTCTTCCAGCACGGCGCACAGCATGTGGATCACCGCGAGGTGCACCTCCTGGACGGTGGCGGTGTCCTCGGCCGGCACCGCGAGGGCGTCGTCGCACAGTCCGGCCAACGGGTTCGGCGCGGGGCCGGTCAGCGCCCAGGTGGTGAGACCGCAATGCCGCCCGGCCTCGGCGGCCCGCAGGATGTTGGGGCTGCTTCCGCTGGTGGACAGGCATATCAGGACGTCCCCGGGCCTGCCGTGCCCCCGCACCTGCCGTGCGTACACCTCATCGGCCCCGAAGTCGTTGGCGATCGCGGTGATCGTGGAGGTGTCGCAGTGCAGCGGAAGGGCCGCGTAGGGGCGGCGATCGTCGCGATAGCGCCCGACCAGCTCGGCGGTCAGGTGCTGCGCCTCGGCCGCCGATCCGCCGTTGCCGCAGGCCAGCAGCCGCCCGCCGTCGGCCAGCACCCCGGCGAGCTTGCTGCCCCAAGTATGGATCTTCGTGGCCTGGTCGTCGACGGCGGCCAGCGCCGTGCTGAGGCGCAGCAGGTGTGGATGCATGACTAGCCTTCCGCGACGAGGCGGCCGAGCCGGCCACCGATCAGAGCCCGGCCGGCCGACTCGGTCGCGGCGGCGGTCAGTGCGTTCTTCATCGGACCCTCTGTCCCGCCGCGGTCAGGCCGTGTACCGCGCCGAGGACGTGCTCGGGGGTGACCGACGACAGGCAGGGATGCCCAGGGACGGGGCAAACCCGGGCCCGGCTGGCGCGGCAGGGAGCGTTCTGGTCGCCGAGCAGCACCGACGGCACCCGGTACGGCGCCCACCGCGTGGCCGGGACGACCGGCGCGAACAGGCTGACGACCGGCGTGCCGACCGCCGCCGCCAGGTGGGCGGGGCCGGTGTTGGCGACGACGACGGCGCGGGCGCCCGCCAGCACGGCGGCCAGTTCGGCGAAGGTGGTGGCGCCGCCGAGGTCGCGGGCGTCGTCCCCGGCGACCCGGGCGGTCAGATGGCGCTCGCCCCGGGCGCCGGTGACCACGACGCGGTGGCCCGCGCGGGCCAGCGCTTCGACGGCTCGCGCGCAGTGCTCGGCGGGCCAGGCCCGCGCGGGCGCCGTGGCGCCGGGATGCAGGACCACGTAGCCGGGCGGGCCGGTGAGCCGGTCGACCGGCGGCAGCGGCCGGCGCACCGCGAGCGCTCCATCGTCGCCAGGGGGTGGCTCGAACCCGGCGGCCCGGACGAGGCCGAGCATGCGTTCGGCCTCGGGCACGTCCACCGTCTCGTCCACGACGTGGCGGACGTCGAGCAGCGACCCGGGGTAGTCGCCGCTGATCGCGGCGACGCGCGGCACGCCCGCCATCCGCAGCAGCAGCGCCATGGGGAGCGGCGACTGGTGGAAGGAGGTGAGGATCAGCGCCTGAGCCGGGGCCGCCGCGCGGACCGCGCCGACCAGCCGCGCCGTGTGCTCCTCGGTCGCGGGCGGGGGATCGGCGGAGATCCACGGGACGTCCCACTCCAGCACCTCGTCCACGCCGGGCAGCAGCTCCCCGGCGGCGCGGCCCTGGGGGCCGGTGAGCAGGACGACGCGGCGCGCCCTGGCGGCGACGGCTCGGACGGCCGGGCCGGCGAGCAGGACGTCGCCCGCGTTGTCGGACCGCACGACCAGGGCCGTGCCGGTCACCGCCGCACGCTCAGTTCGCCCCGCAGGCGGTGGGCGCAGGCCAGCGGAGGGATGGCGACGCTGGTGACGACCATGCGGGTGATCTCCCTGGGAGTGCGCGGGCCAGGGGAGACGCGCGCCCAGGCGAACTCGGCGGTCATGGCGGCCCACCCCGCCCCCGCCACCACGGCCGCCGTCCCCAGCCGGCGACCCCGCCCGAACAGGCCGCCCGGCCCCGTGGCGCGGCGCGGGACGGCCGCCGTGGCCAGGACCAGGGACAGTACGCCGAGGAAGGTCGTGACGGCATGGCGGCGCAGCCGGCCGGGGGCGCCGCCGATGGCCGAGCGCCAGCCCGGGCCGTGCAGCCGGCGCATGAGGGCGTCGTCGGCGTTGCCCCTCTGGAAGCGCGCGCTGGCCCAGAAACCGTCGTCGCGGACCGGGTGACGGGTGACCCGTTCGCCCTTGACCAGCCGCGATCCCGCCGCACGCACGCGCAGCGCGAGGTCGGCGTCCTCGCGGTAGGCGCGGGGGAACCGCTCGTCGAAACCACCGGTGGCCTCCAGCGCCGCACGCCGGTAGGCGATGTCCGCGGTGATCCACTCGGCGCCGGCCAGGCCCGCGGTGTTGCGCTCGGCGTCGGTGGGACGCCTGTGGGCCGGCAGCGGCACCTCAAGGCGCGCCTGGCTCGCTCCGACGTCGGCGGGAAGGCCGGCGAGGTCCGCGCGCAGGGCCTCGCCCCAGCCGTCCGACGGCACCACGTCGTCGTCCAGGAAGACGACCCACGGGGTGGTGGCCGCGCGCCAGCCGGTGTTGCGGGCCGCGGCGGGGCCCCGGCCGCCCGACCGCAGCATCCGCACGCCCGGCCGCGTCCGGAGCGGCTCGGCCCCGGACGTCAGCGGGCGATCGTCCACCACGATGACCGGAAGGTCCGCATCGACCGCCGCCAGCGTGGCCGCGAGCGAGGCGCGGCCCACGGTGGGCACGACGACCGTGATCACGAGGCGAACACCCCGCTCCTGCGGATGAGGTAAGGGCCGAGGACCAGCACGTCCACCGGGGCGGAGCCGAAGCACTCCAGCGCGTCGCGCGGGTCGTCCACCATGGGACGGCCCGCGGTGTTCAGGCTGGTGTTGACCACCACCGGCACGCCGGTGCGGGCATCGAACTCCGTCAGCAGCCGCGCGAGCAGCGGATCGCGGGTGCGGTCGACGGTCTGGATGCGCGCGGTGCCGTCCACGTGGACGACGGCGGGGATGCGGTCGCGCCATTCGGGGCGCACGTCGTGGACGAACAGCATGTACGGGCTCGCCATCGGGCCACGGGTGAAGATCTCGTGGGCGCGGTCGGCGAGGACCATGGGGGCGATGGGGCGGAACTGTTCGCGGCCTTTGACGGCGTTGAGGCGTTCGGTGTTGCCGGGTCGTCCGGGGTGGGCGAGCAGTGAGCGGCGGCCGAGGGCGCGCGGGCCGTACTCCGAGCGGCCCTGGAACCAGGCCACGATGCGGTCGGCGGCCAGCTCGGCGGCGACGGCGGCGGC
>NZ_JBEXGT010000015.1:0-18127 GCF_040607475.1 Sphaerisporangium sp. NPDC005288
CGCATCCGCAGCGAGAAACAACGCCGCTGGGGACGACCCGCCAACCAGGCCGCCTGATCAACCAACCCGGCGAACGTTCATGGACACCGCACTAGTTGAGGCGCTCCAGCACCATGGCCATGCCCTGGCCGCCGCCGACGCACATCGTCTCAAGGCCGATCGACTTGTCGTGGAAGCGCAGGCCGTTGAGCAGCGTGGAGGTGATGCGGGCGCCCGTCATGCCGAACGGGTGCCCGACGGCGATCGCGCCGCCGTTGACGTTCAGCCGGTCGAGGTCGATGCCGAGCTCCTGGTAGGACGGGATCACCTGCGCGGCGAACGCCTCGTTGATCTCCACCAGGTCGACGTCGGAGATCGACATGCCGGCGCGGCCCAGCGCCTGCCGGGACGCCTCCACCGGCCCGAGGCCCATGATCTCGGGGGACAGGCCGGTGACGCCGGTCGACACGATGCGGGCCAGCGGCGTGATGCCCAGTTCGGCGGCCTTGACGTCGCTCATCACGATCACCGCGGCGGCGCCGTCGTTCAGCGGGCAGCAGTTGCCGGCCGTGACCGTGCCGTCGGGCCGGAACACCGGCTTGAGCTGCGAGACCGCCTCGTAGGTGGTGCCGGGCCGCGGGCCGTCGTCCCTGCTGACGACCGTGCCGTCGGGCAGCGTCACCGGGGTGATGTCCTGCTCCCAGAACCCGTTGGCGAGGGCCTTCTCGGCGAGGTTCTGCGAGCGGACGCCGAACTCGTCCTGCTCCTGGCGGCTCACGCCGCGCATGCCGGCGACGTTCTCGGCGGTCTGGCCCATCGCGACGTAGATGTCGGGCAGCCGCGCGTCCTGGCGCGGGTCGTGCCACACCGGCCCGCCGCCCTCGGCGCGGGCGTCGGTGCGCGTCTTGGCGTCCAGGAACAGCGGATTGGTGGTCTCGGGCAGCGAGTCGGAGTTGCCCTTGACGAAGCGCGAGACGCACTCGACGCCGGCCGAGATGAACACATCGCCCTCGCCCGCCTTGATGGCGTGGAAGGCCATGCGGGTGGTCTGCAGCGAGGAGGAGCAGTAGCGGGTGACCGTGGTGCCGGGGACGCCGTCCAGCCCGAGCAGCACCGAGACCACCCGGGCCATGTTGAACCCCTGCTCGCCGCCCGGCAGGCCGCAACCGAGCATCAGGTCGTCGACCTCGTTGGGATCGAGCTGCGGCACCTTGTCGAGCGCGGCCTTGATCATCTGGACGGTGAGGTCGTCGGGACGGATGTCCTTGAGCGACCCCTTGAAGGCTCGGCCGATCGGCGAACGTGCGGTCGCGACGATGACTGCCTCGGGCATGTGGCTCTCCTGGGTTCGTGACAGGGCTCCCTCCAGCGGAGGTTACCGCGCGGTAGGGCCGTTGCCACGCGCCGGGGCGTCAAGAAACAGAACTATGTACGGCCAACACGTACCGGGCCGCGCCGGCCTGTGCCCCGGCCCATGTGTCAGCCGTACATACCGGGAGCGGTGCCCGTGGCGTCCCGGACGGCGTGCACGGCGCCCTTCTCGTCGCGCCACAGGCGCCAGCCGTCCTGGCTGCCGGTGAACCATGCGGGCGGCGTGCCCGCCGCGCTCAGACGCCTGCCGGTGGCCAGGTCGAACTCGCACAGGGCCGCGACGGAGTAGAAGCCCTGGGCCGCCTCGCGCAGCGGCAGCGGCTTGGGGTCGGTCACGCAGAACGACCAGCCGTGCTGCCCTCGCACCGGGGCGGCCCGCCCGGAGGCCAGGTCGAACGCCGACCCGGCGGCGCCGGGCTTGAGGAAGCCGAGCCGCCCCATGTCGCCGGGGAAGGCGAGCCACCAGCCGGTGCCGGGGACCTGCTCGGAGGTGATCTGCCCCGTCACGCGGCCGGTGCCGGGGTCGAGCCGGGCGAAGCCGCCGTACTGCCCCTGTTCGTCGACGGGACGCACGATCGGGGCGAGGCCGGGGCTGCCGCTGGGGTAGACGCGCACCACCGACGGGCGCAGCCAGTTGACCCGGCCGTCCGCCAGCCGCACCGAGAAGACGCCGAAGGAGGAGGTGCGCTTCTTCTCGGGGTTGGTGTACGGGGCGACGTAGCCGACCAGGTCGCCGCCGGTGGCGCCGAAGGCCCAGCCGCCCGACAGGTCGACGCCGGTGTTCAGCGCCTGCTCCACCGGAAGCCGCCACACCGGCTCGCCGGTCTTGACGTCGTGGGCGGACAGCACGGGGTGCCTGGCCATGCGGAGCATGACGACCCGGGCCGCGTCGGACCACTCGACCTCGGCGATGCCGGGCAGCCGCCACAGGGTGCGGCCGGTGAGCGGGTCCAGGACGACCATGCGGGCGGAGGCCAGGGCGGTGTTCTCCGACACGCAGAAGTAGGGCCCGCACCGCTGCGGGCCGAAGGTGGAGTGGATCGGGCGGGACCACCTGCGCTGCCCCGTCCGTGCGTCCACGGCGGCCAGGGACGCCGTCCATCTGCCCTGCGCGACCGGGTCGACCGCGGCGACGACCCCCTGGCCGGGGGCGGTGTCGACGGCGGCCGGGGGTTGCACGCCCATGCCCGGCAGGCGCCCGGCGATGGTGGCGGGGTGGGCCCACAGCTTCCGGCCGGTGGCGAGGTCGAGGGCGGTGGTCTCCAGCGTGCCGTCCGCCCTCATGGAGGTCACCGCGGCGACACCGGCGGCCACGGTGGCGCGGCTGACGGCGTTGACCTCGTCGTTGCGCCAGGTCGGGTGCGTCTGCTCGCCGGCCGCCTTGCTGCTGGAGCAGCCGGCCAGGGCCAGGACCCCGGCGAGCGCCAGGGCTGGTTGCGCGAGAGACCGGATCACGGGCATTACCCTCCAATGCCGTCAGAGTGACGGCCGTATCGCGGAGGGTGACCGGGTTCAGGCGCTGCGAGGCATCGTCCCCGGCCGCCGACGAAGAATCATGGCCCATCTGCCGTGGGGGCCGGTCGCGCGGCCGGCGACGCGGGTCGCGGTGACCTCGGTGCCGGACTCCTCCGCGGCCTTGGCCGCCGCGAGGTAAATCGATTGCGATCCCTCGCCGCGCTCGGGCTCGGGCTCGGGCCCGAATCCCAACGCGGCGCATACAGAAGGTAGCACTACGTAAGCGGACCGTTGGTAACCTCGGGCAGATGGGTGATATCGATCAGGTCCGAACATCTCGTCCGGATATGTCGTGAATTCCGGGCCGAGGATGTCGGCGAAGGCCACCGTGCGGCCGCCCTCCTCGATCACCGCCACCGTCTGCGCCGCCGCGAGCTGCCGGCTCCACCGCTGCGTCATCCAGCGCAGCGGCTGGGCGATGGGACGGATCGTCCCGAGGTCGGGACAGGTGCCGACGACGACCTCCGTGCCCGCCTCGCGCAACCGCGCCACGGCCTCGCGCAGGTGCCCGACCGCGTCGCCGGGCCGGGTCTTGGTGGTCACGTCGTTGGCGCCGACGAAGATGACCGCGATCTCCGGGCGCGTCTTGAGCGCGCGGTCCACCTGGTGGGACAGGTCGGCCGACACCGCGCCCGACCGGCCGAACACGTCGAGCCGGACGGGCCGGCCGGCGGCCGCGGCCAGGCCTCTGGCGATGATCACGGCGGGGGTGTCCTCAGGATCGGACACGCCGAGCCCGACGGAGGTGGAGTCGCCCAGCATGACCATGGCGATGGGCCGGCCCTGCTCGGCCCCCGCCCGGCCGTAGAGCCCATCTGAAGCGGGGCCGTCCATGCCGTGCGGGCGGCCGACGATTCTGCGGGCGAGCAGCGCCTCGGTGAACAGGACGGCGTACATGGCGGCTCCGAGCGCGGTCACTCCACCGCCGCCCAACGCGGCCGCGGTGGCGATCCGGCGAGCGGCCCGTGCGGTCGCGGGCGTCCAGATCACTTCCGGTGTCCTTTCCTGGATCCGTTTGCTTCTGTGATGATTCCCATCCCGGCCGTGGTGCTCACAACGACGCGGGCGGCCGGTGAACGGCGGCCGGTGAGGACCGCCGTGCGCCCGCACCCGTCTTTAGGGGCCCCCGACTCGTGGCGGCCCGTCCCCTGTGGTCCTGGTCGTGACGGTACGGTGAGGAATTGGAACCAGCCGGACCCCGGATCACGCACCGGAAACCGGCATCAATCGGCACGCTGACACAGCTTCGGCAAATGAGGTGTTATTCCCGGTGCGCGTTCACGATTCGCTCATCGAGCTCATGGGCGACACTCCGCTCGTGCGGCTGCGCAAGGTCACGACCGGCATCTCGGCGCAGGTCCTCGCCAAGGTCGAGTACTTCAACCCCGGTGGCTCGGTGAAGGACCGCATCGCCCTGCGCATGGTGGAGGCCGCCGAGCGCTCGGGCGCGCTGCGGCCCGGCGGCACCATCGTGGAGCCGACCTCGGGCAACACCGGCATCGGCCTGGCCATCGTGGCCCAGGACCGCGGCTATCGCTGCCTGTTCGTGGTCCCCGACAAGGTCGCCCAGGACAAGATCAACGTGCTGCGCGCGTACGGCGCCGAGGTCGTGGTGTGCCCGACGGCGGTCTCGCCCGACCACCCCAACAGCTACTACTCGGTCTCCGACCGGCTGGTGCGCGAGGTGCCGAACGCCTGGAAGCCCGACCAGTACTCCAACCCCGAGAACCCCGAGAGCCACTACCGCTCGACCGGGCCGGAGATCTGGGAGCAGACCGAGGGGCGCATCACCCACTTCGTCGCCGGCGTCGGCACGGGCGGCACGATCAGCGGCACCGGGCGCTACCTCAAGGAGGTCTCGGGCGGCCGGGTGCAGATCATCGGCGCCGACCCCGAGGGCTCGGTCTACTCCGGCGGCTCCGGGCGTCCCTACCTGGTCGAGGGCGTCGGTGAGGACTTCTGGCCGGCGACCTACGACACCAAGATCGCCGACCGCATCGTCGCGGTCTCCGACAAGGACTCCTTCTGGATGACCCGCCGCCTGGCGCGCGAGGAGGCCCTGCTGGTCGGCGGCTCCTGCGGCATGGCGGTCGTGGCCGCCCTGCGGGTCGCGGCCGAGGCCGGTCCGGACGCCGTCGTGGTCGTCCTGCTGCCGGACGGCGGGCGCGGCTACCTGTCCAAGATCTTCAACGACGACTGGATGGCCGACTACGGCTTCCTGACCTCCTCCAGCGAGGAGGGGCTGGTCGGCGACGTGCTCGGCCGCAAGTCCCCCGGGCTGCCGGAGTTCGTGCACACCCACCCGCACGAGTCGGTCAGCACGGCCATCTCGATCATGCGCGAGTACAGCGTCTCGCAGCTTCCCGTCATGAAGGAGGAGCCGCCGGTCATGGCGGCCGAGGTGGTCGGCTCGATCGTCGAGCGCGACCTGCTCGAGGGCCTGTACCGGGGCAAGGTGCGCGGCGAGGACCCCATCGAGGACCACATGTCCGCGCCGCTCCCCATGGTCGGCGCGGGGGAGCCGGTCGCGGTCGCCATCGAGGCGCTGGAGAAGGCCGACGCCGCGGTCGTCCTCGACGACGGCAAGCCGATCGGCCTGATCACCCGCCAGGACCTGCTGGCCTTCCTCGCCAGCACGGTCAACGCCTGACCTTCGCCCCTCAGGAGGCGGTGGTCTCGCGGTCCGCGCGGTCGAGAGGGAACCAGGCGCGGACCTCCCACGCGCCGTCGGTGGCGGGGCCCGCGACGAGGTCGCCTCCGACGGCCTTGACCCGCTCGGCCATGCCGACCAGCCCGTACCCCCCGCCCATCTTGGACAGGCGGGGGTCGGCCGAGGTCCGCGGGTTGCGCACGCGCAGCGCCACCCCGCGTTCGGCCGGGCGCAGGTCGGCCGTCACCCAGGCCGCGTGGGGCGCGTGCCGCCGTACGTTGGTCAGGGACTCCTGAAGGACCCGGTGCAGGGTGGTGAGCACCTCCGGCGCCAGCGACGGCTCAGCGAGGCCCTGGCCCACGTCGAAGGCCACCTGCGGGCCCGAGGAGGAGAAGCGCTCGACGAGCAGGCGCAGGTCGGCGAGCGTGGTGGCCCCCGCGTTCCGCGAGGCGTCGTCCTCGGCCCGCAGGACGCCGACCAGGCGGCGCATGGAGGCCAGCGCGTCGGCCCCGGCGCCGGCGATGGCGGATAGGGCGGGCTCGACGGCGTCGGGCCGGTGGGCCGCCACCGCCTTGGCCGCCTGTGCCTGGACCACGATGCCGGTGATGTGGTGGGCGACCAGGTCGTGCAGTTCGCGCGCCAGCTCCAGGCGCTCGGCCCTGCGCACGGCGCTCACGGTCGCCTGGCGGCGTTCCAGCTGGTAGCGCAGGTAGCTGCCGATGCCCATCGCGGCGGCCCAGGCGACGAACATCATGAACCCGAAGGCGAGGTTGGCCGAGGTCATCGGGCGCAGGCTCGCCAGCTGCAACGTGAGGGCCGACAGCACCGCCAGCAGCACCGCCGTGCGCAGCGGCCGGACCCAGCGCACGACGCCCACGGTGATCAGCAGGAGGGCGCCGGCCTCGGCGAGCCCGGGGTTGCCGTGGGAGCGCAGCGCGAGCACCGCGATGGAGACGGCCGCGGACATCGCCATCAGCAGCACCGCGCCCTGCGCGCGGTAGCGGTGGCGCAGCAGATAGGCTCCGATGCCGATGAGGCCGCACAGCGGGACCGCCGGCTGCGCCTTGCCGACCTGGAAGGCGATCACCGTGTCGACCACCAGCAGCAGGCACAGGAACCCGACCAGCGTGATCTCGCTGAGCCGCTGGACGACGTGGACCAGCCGCGGGGTCTCCCTCACAGGCATCGAGGTTAACCGCCGTCCGGACATCCCGTATCGGCCGTTCGGCCGGTTTCCGAGGCCGTGCCCGCGCGGCGTTCGGGGGGCCCTGCCCGCGAAGTCGGGGGCCCTATTGCTCCCGGTCGGGGCGGCCGCGCGGGAAAACGGGGTTCACACGGCGCCGATCATGTGGTCGCGCCCGTGAGAGCGTCCGGCCGGCGGCGCGTTGCATCGACGTCGTGCGGCGGAGCCGGAGCCGCCGTCCGGAGCGCTCGGTCTCCGCACGGCCGGCATTAGGGGTTCCCGGCGCCGCGCGCGGGCGAGCGCCGGGCCGATCCCGGCGTCATCGCGGGTACGTCGTCCCCTCCCGCCGTTTCCCCCTCCGAGAGGGCGATACCGTGAAGTCATGATTGAAGGCTTTGAGACGCTGGCCATTCACGCAGGCCAGGAGCCCGACCCGCACACCGGCGCGGTCGTGCCCCCCATATACGCCGTGTCGACCTACAAGCAGGACGGCGTGGGAGGGCTGCGGTCGGGGTACGAGTACAGCCGCTCGGCTAACCCGACCAGGGACGCACTGCAGGAGTGCCTGGCGGCCATCGAGAGCGGGACGCGCGCCATGGCGTTCGCCTCCGGCCTGGCGGCCGAGGACGCCCTGCTCCGCACGATCTGCCGGCCCGGCGACCACGTCATCATCCCCGACGACGCCTACGGCGGCACCTACCGGCTGTTCGCCAAGGTCCTGGAGCGCTGGGGCCTGCACTTCGACCCGGTGCCGCTCGGCGACCTGGACGCGGTGCGCGCGGCGGTCCGGCCGGCGAGCACCAAGGCCATCTGGGTCGAGACCCCCACCAACCCGCTGCTGAACATCGCCGACATCGAGGCGCTGGCCTCCATCGCCCACCAGGCGGACGCCCGGCTGGTGGTGGACAACACCTTCGCCTCGCCGTACCTGCAGCAGCCGCTCGCCCTCGGCGCCGACGTGGTCATCCACTCGACCACCAAGTACGTCGGCGGGCACTCCGACGTGATCGGCGGCGCGCTCATCGCCCGCGACCGCGACCTCGGCGACGAGCTGGCCTACCACCAGAACGCCATGGGCGCCGTCGCCGGCCCGTTCGACGCCTGGCTGACGCTGCGCGGCATCAAGACCCTCGCACTGCGCATGGAGCGCCACTGCGACAACGCCGAGCGGGTGGTCGACCTGCTGCTGTCGCACCCCAAGGTGACCCAGGTGCTCTACCCGGGTCTGGCGAGCCACCCCGGGCACGAGGTGGCGGCCAAGCAGATGCGGCGCTTCGGCGGCATGGTCTCCTTCCGCGTGGCGGGCGGCGAGGAGGCGGCCGTCGAGATCTGCAACCGCGCGAAGCTGTTCACGCTGGGCGAGTCGCTCGGCGGCGTGGAGTCGCTGATCGAGCACCCGGGGCGCATGACCCACGCCTCGGCGGCGGGCTCGCCGCTGGAGGTGCCCTCGGACCTGGTGCGCCTGTCGATCGGCATCGAGACCGCCGGGGACCTGCTGGCGGACCTCACCTACGCCCTCGGCGGCTGAGCAGGACGACGCCGACCCCTGGCGCCGGCGGCGTCAGGGGTTGAACCACACCATCAGCACGAGGATCACCAGCCAGATGAGCGCGGTGATCGAGCCCAACGTGGCGATGCGCCCGGTCTGCACCTTGGCGTCGTCCTCGGGCGTCTCGTTGGACAGGGCCCGGACGGCGGCGCGCTGGTCGCGTTCGATGATGACCAGCAGCACCGCCGCCACGACGAACAGCGTCATCGAGATCGACAGGTAGGGCCGGCCCAGGGCGCTGCCGCCCAGCGCGATGCCGAACAGGAAGACGCCGAGGGTGAGGACGCCGAAGACGCGCGTCGTGCGGTGCAGATGACGCAGCACCCCGACGTCCTTGGCCCGGATGTATCGCGGCGTGAAGCTGGTGGCGACCGTCACCGGCCCGATCGCGAAGATCGCGAAGCCGATGTGCAGCCACAGCAGAAGTTTGTCGAGGAACGACATGCCGCTGAGGCTACCGTCTCAGTGATCAGCGTGGGAACGGTGTGATGGGCGGCCGTGCACAATCATGGGACGCGGCTCAGGCGTTCGGGACGTTCGGGGCGTCCTGCGCCGCCTCCTCGGGGAGGGGCGGCTCGTCCACCGGCGGCCTGGCCTGCAGGTGGCGGTTGTTCACGGTGAGCTCGAACATCGCCACCGTGATGATCATGAGCGCCAGGAGAGCGATCGCGGCGAACATTGCACTCTCCTTTCATGACGGGCCGTTGCCGGCCGCTTTTGCGATGGCTTGGACCACCTCCAATAAATATCCTCGGGTATTGCATATCAGTCAGCAACCGATTAACGAAGCGCATCGAATGCCCGGACCAAATCGGAGCGCGGTCCAGTGAAATGGACATACCCCCGTAAACCAGTCGATAGACCAGCTCGCGGGGGTCGGCCTTCGGAGGCGCCCTGGTTCAGCGGGAGCGGCGCGCCCGCAGGAAGTCGCTGACCACGTACTCGCCGAGCCGGTCGGCGCTGGGGGAGAAGACCCGGCCGCCGTTGCGCCGCGCCACCTCGTCCACGAACTCCTTGAGCCGCTCGTCGGTGGCCAGCATGAAGACGTTGATCGTGGCCCGGCGCCGGGTCATCTTGTCGACCTCGGCCAGCGTCAGCTCCAGCGTCTCGCGCGAGGGCGGCCACTCGAACCAGGACCGGCCGTTGCGCATAAGGTGGGCGGTCGGCTCGCCGTCGGTGACGACCAGCACCACCGGCTCGAAGTCGGGGTGCCGGTCGAGGTGGCGGCCCGCGATCAACAGCGCGTGGTGGAGGTTGGTCCCCTGCACCATGTCCCACTCGAGCCCGGCCAGCTCCTCGGGCTGGAGCACCCGGGCGTAGTTGGAGAAGCCGACGATCTGCACGGCGTCACCGGGGAACTTCGAGGCCACCAGCGCCTGCAGGGCGAGCGCCGTCTGCTTGGCGGGCGCCCAGGTGCCGCGCAGCGCCATGGAGTAGGACAGGTCCACCAGCAGGCACACGGCGGCGGCGGTGCGCCGTTCGGTCTCGGCCACCTCGAAGTCGTCGACGGACAGCGACACCCGGCCCTCGCCGGCCGGCCCGCCCCGCCGCACGCCGTTGACCAGCGTGCGCACCACGTCGATGGGCTGCTCGTCGCCGAAGCGCCACGGGCGGGTGGTGCCGGTGAGCTCGCCGGCGGCCCCCGCGTCCCGCTGGTCGTGGTCGCCGCGGCGACCGGCGTCCAGCGAGTCGAACACGCGGCGCAGCGCGGTCTCGCCGAGCCTGCGCACGGCCTTCGGGGTCAGCTCCAGCTTGCCGCGCTGGCGGCGGAGGTACCCCTGCTCCTCCAACTCGCGCTCGATGCGCCGGAGGGCCTCCAGGTCGTCGACCGCCGAACGGCCGAGGGCGCGGCGGATCGCGGCCTCGTCGACGTCGTCCAGCCGGGCGCCCGGGTAGTCCTGCGCGAGCGACTGCTCCAGGCGGTCGAGGTCGGCGAGCTCCTCCAGCGCGCTGACGGCGTCGCCCATGCCGAGGGGCTGGTCGCCGTCCATCCGCTCGGAGCCGTCCCAGGCGAGGTCGGGCCGCCGGGCGTACAGGGCCTCGCCGAGGCGGGCCATCTGCTCCGACAGGCCGGCCTGGTTGAGAGTCTGGTCGATCAGGGCCTGCAGCTCCGCGCGCTGCTCGGGGGTCATGGAGGCGAGCATGCGCTGGGCCGCGGCGGCGCGGCGGGCGAGGATGTCGACCAGTTCTTCGAGGTTCCGGGGATTCTCCGGGAAGAATTCCCCATATTTTTCCATAAATTGCTGGAAATCCTGCTGGGTGTGCTGGCCTTGCGCATCCCGGTCCAGCATGTCGTTCAAATCCGACATCATCTGCCGGACCCGTTCCATCGCCTCCGGGTCCGGATTCGCGAGTGCGTCTCGCATTCCACGGAACCGGCTGTCGAGGACCTCACGGCGCAGCAGATCGCGCAGTTCCTCGAAGGTCTGCCGCGCGGCGGCCGAGCGCCACTCGTAGGAGCCGAGCTGCTGGACGGCGCTCGCGGTGTCGGCCGGCACCGAGTCGAGCTCGGCCTCGCGCAACCGCGCGTCGTCGGAGGGGTCGGGGAACAGCTCGGCGCGCTCCTGCCCGATCGCCTTGTCCAGCAGGGCACGGGCGCGTTCGAGCGTGCCGTTCAGGTTGCCGCGCTCACGCAGCTCCCGGCGGCGCCGGCGCACCTCGCGCAGCAGCTCGTCCAGGCCGCGCCGGTCGGGCGCGCCGGGCAGGCCGCGCCGGAGCAGGTCGCGCAGGGAGTCCAGCGGGGTGGAGCCGGACAGGATCGCGTCGCCCATCTCGTCGAGCGCGGCGCGGACGTCGTACGGAGGCGCCAGCGGGTCCGGACCGTCGTGGTACTCGCCGTATCGGTAGCCACTCATCGCATGTGAGCCTAATCGTCGTATGTCCGGTGTGCGAAGAACGTCCGCTTAGCGCAGACGGGGGCGTCCGGGCTCCCGGAGCGAGGGGAGACCGGAGGCCGGGCCCGGCGCGGCCGGAGGGGCCGGCGGGGCCCGGGGTGCTCAGGTGCGGTAGACCGCGCCTCCGTCGACCTCGTCCTTGGACAGGCGGCGCATGAGGTAGAGCCCTTCCAGGGCGAACTCCAGCGCGGCGGCGGCGTGCCCGGGGGACTCCTCGCCCTCGCCCATCCCGACGCCCGTCATGATCTTGGAGAGGCCGTTGACCGGGCCGATCTGCTGCAGCAGCTCGGTGGCGGGGGTCATCTCGCCGGACTCGATCTGGGCGCCCTCGGAGAACTTGTCCAGCAGCGCCGACAGGTCCATGCCGCCCAGGGTGCCGCGGAAGGTCTCGGCCACGGCCCGGCGCAGCAGGTGTGCCAGCACCTCGACCTCGCGTCCCTCCTCGCTGACCTCGAACTCCACCTTGCCCCGCAGCGTGGGGACGACGCCAGGCAGGTCGGCGACCCGGGCCACCGGGCGCTCCTCCCCGGTCAGGGCCGCCCGCCGCACCGCCGAGGCGGCGGCCGTCTCGGCCGCGGCGATGGCGAACCGGGCCGACACGCCCGACCGGGAGTCCACGGCCGTGGACTCGCGCACCAGGCGGGTGAACCGGGCGATCGTCTCCACCAGGTGCTCGGGCAGCTCGGCGCTCAGGCCCGCCTCCGCCGCGCCGCCCTGGCCCTCCGGCTCGTGCCCGCGCCAGTTGAGCGCGGACTCCTGGCGGATGAGCGCCAGCTCGTCCTCCAGGGTGAGCGGGTAGTGCGTGCGGATCTCCGCGCCGAAGCGGTCCTTCAGCGGGGTGATGATGCGGCCGCGGTTGGTGTAGTCCTCGGGGTTGGCGCTGGCGATGAGCAGGATGTCCAGGGGCAGCCGCAGGTTGTAGCCGCGGACCTGGATGTCGCGCTCCTCCAGCACGTTCAGCAGCGACACCTGGATGCGCTCGGCCAGGTCGGGCAGCTCGTTGACCGAGAACACGCCCCGGTTGGTGCGGGGCACCAGGCCGTAGTGGACGGTCTCGGGGTCGCCCAGCGTGCGGCCTTCGGCGATCTTGATGGGGTCGACGTCGCCGATCAGGTCGCCCACGGAGGTGTCGGGCGTGGCGAGCTTCTCGCCGTACCTGTCGTCGCGGTGCTTCCAGGCGACCGGGAGGTCCGCGCCCTTCTCGGCGGCGAGCTTGAGGCAGCGGACGCACTCGGGCGCGTACGGATGGTCGTTGATCTCACAGCCGTCGATGACCGGGGTCCACTCGTCCAGCAGGCCGGTGACGGTGCGGATGAGGCGGGTCTTGCCCTGACCGCGCTCGCCCAGCAGGACCAGGTCGTGACCCGCCAGCAGGGCTCGCTCGAGGTGGGGCAGCACGGTCTCGTCGAATCCGACGATGCCCGGGAATCTCGGCGCCCGTGAGCGTAACCTGGCCAGCAGATTCTCGCGGATCTCCGCCTTGACCGTGCGATAGGTGTGTCCACTTTCGCGCAGCTCACGGAGAGTGCGAGCTTGCGGCGTTTCACTTCGCTGTGTGGGCGATTCATGCACGAAGACGAGACTACGTCGCGGGGGACGGTGTCGGCAGCATTCCGGATTTCGGATCTTGACTATTGCGGGGCGCTCCGTACGCGTTGTTAGTCCCGTAGTGGGGAGAATCCGGCTAAGAGGGGCGAACGTACGACACACTACGACTCGCGACACTGGAGGAGGCGAGGCGTGTGGCAGTGCTGACGAGCCGGTTCTCGGACGGTCTCGCCGTGGGCCCCGACCTGGTCGGCGCCGCGGAGGCCGCGGTACGCCAAGCGCTGTCCGGCCTCTCCGGGCCACCCGACCTCGTGTGCTTCTTCATCTGCGGCGACGACCCCGAGGAGGTCGCCCGCGCCGGGCTGCGCGCCATGCGCATGGCGCCGGGCGCCGAGATCATCGGCTGCAGCGCCACCGGCGTCATCGGCGACGGCCAGGGAGTCGAGCTGACCTCGGCGGTCAGCGCGTGGGCGGCCAGCTTCGACGGCGGCCGCGCGACCACCTTCGCCCTGGAGACCCTCCGCATGGAGGACCGCTTCGTCATCATCGGCCTGCCCGACCGCGACCCCGACGACCGGGTGGCCGTCCTGCTGGCCGACCCCTACAGCTTCCCCACCGACGCCTTCGTCGAGCACTCCTGCGACGTCCTCGGCGACCTCCCGATCGTCGGCGGCCTGGCCAACGGCATCGGCGGGCAGGGCTCGGTACGCCTGTTCGCCGGCGGCGAGATGTACACCGAAGGGGCGATCGGCGTCATGCTGAGCGGCCCGATCAACGTGAGCACCGTGGTCAGCCAGGGCTGCCGCCCCATCGGCCCCACCATGGTCGTCACCCGCTCCGAGGACAACCTGCTGCTGGAGCTCGCCGGGCAGCCCGCGCTCGCCCGCCTGGAGGACATCGTCAGCGGCCTGGACGAGGAGGACCGCGAACTGGTCGCCTCCGGGCTGCAGATCGGCGTCGCCATGGACGAGTACGCCGAAAGCCACGAACGCGGAGACTTCCTCATCCGCGGCATCCTCGGCATCGACCCCGAACGCGAGGCCGTGGCCGTCGGCGACGTGCTCGACATCGGGCAGAGCGTCCGCTTCCAGGTCCGCGACGCCGCCGCCGCCGACGAGGACCTGTACGAACTGCTCGACGCCCACGTGGAACAGCGCGGACGCATCGACGGCGCCCTGCTGTTCTCCTGCAACGGCAGGGGGTCGGCCATGTTCGGCAGCTCCGACCACGACGTGCTCGCCCTGCACGACACCCTCGGCCCCATCGGCATGGCCGGCTTCTTCGCCGCCGGCGAAGTCGGCCCGGTCGCCGGCCACAACCACGTCCACGGCTTCTCCGCCGCCATCCTCGTCTTCTCTGCGTAGCTGTGTTTGCTTCTGCCTCGCTCCGCTCGGCGGGCTCGGGGCGCCTTTGAGGCGGCGTCCTTCGTCGTCGTTCACGAGCGCTCGTTCCTCGCACTCGCTCTCTCCTCCTCAGAACACCGCCGCGCCCCGAGCGGGTTGCTGTGGCCAATCCGTTGGGATGGCTGGGCGGGTCGGGGGTGCCTTTGGGGCGGGGGCTTCGTCGTCTGGAATTCGGCTCGCTGCGTTCGGCGGGGGCGTGTGATCCTTGGGGGGCGGGTGCGCTTGGGCGGAGCCGCGGGAGACGCACGGACGAGGGCTTGGAGCGTGGTCGGTGGCACATGACCCGGCGCGGGAGCTGTTGGGCGACGTGGCGCGCGAACTGGCGGCGGAGGCGGGGCGCGACCCCCAGTGCGTGCTGGCGGTCGACATCGGGGGCACCAAGTTCGCCGCCGGGCTGGTCGGGGCGCACGGGCAGGTCATCGTCGCCGAGCGCGTCGCCACGCCGCCCGGGGGAGACGCCGCGATGCTGTGGAAGACGCTGTCCGACCTGATCGACGTGGTCCTCGCGCGGCGGCCGGACGCCCGGACGGTCGGCGTGGGCGTGGGCTGCGGCGGGCCGATGACCTGGCCCGAGGGCGCCGTCTCGCCGTTGAACATGCCGGGCTGGCGCGGGTTCCCGCTCCGCGAGAGGCTGGCCGGGCGGTTCCCCGGCGTGCCGGTGCGCGTCCACAACGACGCCGTCTGCGTCGCCGCCGCCGAGCACTGGCGGGGAGCGGGCCGGGGCAGCGGCAACATGCTCGGCATGGTCGTCTCGACCGGCGTCGGCGGCGGCCTCATCCTCGGCGGCCGGCTGATCGACGGCGGCACCGGAAACGCCGGGCACATCGGGCACGTCGTGATCGACCCCGACGGCCCCCCATGCCAGTGCGGCGGCCGTGGATGCCTGGAGGCCATCAGCCGCGGCCCGGGCCTGGCCGCCTGGGCTCTGGAGCGAGGCTGGGTTCCCGGCGCCACCGGCGCCCGCCCCGAGGGACCGTACGTCGAGGCCGCGCAGGCGAGCGGCCGGCAGCTCGCGGCCGACGCCGCCGCGGGCGACCCGGTCGCTCTCGCGGCCTTCGCCCGCGCCGGCCGCGCGCTCGGCATCGGCATCGCCTCGGCCACCCACCTGTGCGACCTGGACGTCGTGACCATCGGCGGCGGCGTGTCGCAGGCCGGGTCACTGCTGTTCGGCCCCCTGGAGGAGGCGCTGCGGAGGCACGCCCGCCTCGGCTTCGCCCAGCGCGTCCGCGTCGTCCCCGCCCACCTCGGTCAGGACGCCGGCCTCATCGGCGCCGCCGCCCTGGTCCTGCGCCCCACCCACTACTGGACCGGCCCGCCCGACATGTGAGATGACGGCGGGGGCGCGGGTGATCGGTGGGCCGGTGGGATCGCGGCGGGAGGGGGAATGGGAGACTGCGGGCATGGCGCAGTCTGAGGTGACCTACGACGATGTGGTCGCCGCCCGTGATCTGCTCGAAGACGTCGTGATCCGCACCCCCCTGCTGCATTCGCGCGTGCTGTCGGAGATGATCGGCGGCCCGGTGTACCTCAAGTGCGAGAACCTCCAGCGGGCCGGGTCGTTCAAGGTCAGGGGCGCCTACGTGCGCATCGCCCGGCTGACCGAGGAAGAGCGCTCCCGCGGCGTGGTGGCGGCCAGCGCGGGCAACCACGCCCAGGGCGTGGCGCTGGCATCCGGGCTGCTGGGCTGCAAGTCCACGGTGTTCATGCCCGAGGGCGCCCCGCTGCCCAAGGTCGAGGCGACCCGCGCGTACGGGGCCGATGTGATCTTCGCGGGGACCACCGTCGACCAGGCGCTGGCCGCGGCCAAGCAGCACGCCGAGGAGACCGGGGCGGTGTTCATCCACCCCTTCGACCATCCCGACGTCGTGGCGGGCCAGGGCACCGTGGGGCTGGAGATCCTCGACCAGCTCCCCGACGTCGGCACGATCATGGTCGCGATCGGCGGCGGCGGGCTCGCGGCCGGGGTGGCGCTCGCGGTCAAGTCCATGCGCCCGGGGGTGCGCGTGGTGGGCGTGCAGGCCGAACAGGCCGCCGCCTACCCCGCCTCGCTGGCGGCCGGGCACCCGGTCATGGTCGACCCGGCGTCCACCATGGCGGACGGCATCGCCGTCGGCCGGCCCGGCGACATCACGTTCGAGATGATCCACTACCTGGTCGACAGCGTGGTCACCGTCTCGGAGGAGACGCTGTCGCGCGCGCTGCTGCTGTGCCTCGAACGCACCAAGCTCGTCGTGGAGCCGGCGGGCGTGGCCGGGGTCGCGGCGCTGCTCGACTGGCCGCACGCCTTCGAGCCGCCGGTGGTCGCGGTGCTGTCCGGCGGCAACATCGACCCGCTGCTGCTGTCGCGCGTACTGCGCCACGGTCTGTCGGCCGCGGGGCGCTACCTGGCCTTCCGGCTGCGGCTGCCCGACCGCCCGGGGGCGCTGGCGACGCTGCTCGCCCGGCTGGCCGACCTCGGCGCGAACGTGCTCGACGTCGGCCACGAGCGGGTCGACCCCCGCCTCCACCTGGACGAGGCCGAGGTGCTGCTCCACCTGGAGACCCGAGGCCCCGTCCACTGCGACGAGGTCCTCGCCGGCCTGCGCCGCTACGGCTACAAACTCATCTTCGGATAGGCCAAGAAATCGACTCGCCAGGACGCCGGCATCGCGGCCCCGCGATCGTCCGGAGCCCGGGTCTAGGCGGGTGAGCCGAGGGCTCTGGTCACGACGCCGGTGACGTGCTCACGGAAGACGTTCGCCGCGTCGGTGTTCCGTGACCGCAGGGCGACCATGGCGGTCAGGATGACGTCGCATAGCTCGTCGTCGACCTGTTCCCACGTGTGGGTGACACCCTTGCGGGGGTTCTGGCCGAGGGCGCCGATGACGGCCGCCGCGACCTCGCCCGTCTCCTCCGACACCTTCATCAGCCGCAACAGCAGCTCACTCTCAGGCGCAAGCGCACTCGCCGCATCCAGCCAGCCGACGAGCCGCTCGACGTTCCCCCAGGTACCGGCGTCCATGGACAGCAAAACTATCCGCCTGATGCGAAGAGCGTGGCAGATCTGGAGAGCCCACCCCGTACGACCCTGGACTCGCTGACCACGTCGCAGAACAGTGAGCAGCGGCGCGGACAGACCCTCTGTGAGACTGCCTTACCTCATCTGGCGGACGCTTCTGGACGAGAGGTCCTGGTGGACCCATGCGGGCAGGCTATTTCTTGCGTTTCGACGGGCGGCGGTTGGCCGGCTTTCCTCCGCGGAAAATGAACCCCTTGATGCGCTCCCTGATGCTCTTCTGCTCTCCGCTCAGCTGGCTGGGCGGTTCCTTCGACAGCCAGGAGAGGTTCTCAATGACGACGGATTTCTTCCTGTTCGCTTCATGAGGCGCGTCAAGGAGAGACACCAGTTGCCAAGCGACACCGGACGTGACCGTGTTCTTCTTGCCGTAGACCCGCTGACTGGTAGTGAGAGCATCCAAGAGTAAGGAGTGCGCTCTACCTTTCTCGCCCTGTGCGTGGAGGGTGATGGCCAGGTTGGCGGTCGCGTTGAGGGTGTCGGGGTGTTCGTCGCCGAGGAGCCGGCGGCGGGCGTCGAGCACCTGTTCTTTGAGAGCTCGGGCGTGGTCGTATTGGCCTTGTGCGTGGAGGGTGGCGGCGAGGGTGGCGATCGTGGTGATGGTGTCGGGGTGTTCGTCGCCGAGGAGCCGGCGGCGGGCATCCAGGACCTGTTCTGTCATGGTTTGGGCGTGGTCGTATTTGCCTTGTGCGTGGAGGGTGCTGGCCAGGTTAGCGATCGCATTGAGGGTGTGTGGGTGTTCGTCGCCGAGGAGTCGGCGGTAGGCGTCGAGTACCTGTTCCGACATGGTTTGGACGTGGTCGTATTCGCCTTGTGCGTGGAGGGTGGCGCCGAGGCTGGCGATCGCATTGATGGTGTCAGGGTGTTCGTCGCCGAGGAGTCGGCGGTAGGCGTCGATCACCTGTTCTTTTAGGGGGCGGGCGTGGTCGTATTCGCCTTGTGCGTGGAGGGTGGTGGCGAGGCTGGCGGTCGCGTTGAGG